>CAXUES010000222.1:0-5396 GCA_964250185.1 uncultured Solirubrobacteraceae bacterium
GTAGAGCGCCAGGCGCGGCTCGTGGGAGAGCTCGGGGGCCAGGCGGGCGCCCTCCTCGACGTAGGGCGGGTTGGAGACGACCGCGTCGAGCCCCTCGACGTCGGCGAGCAGGTCGCCCTCGACGACCTCGACGTCCAGGCCCAGGCGGCGCGCGTTGGCGCGGGCCGTCGCCGCCGCCTCGGGCGAGAGCTCCGACGCGACGACGTCGAGGTCGGGGCGCTCGTCCTTCAGCGCCAGCGCGACGGCGCCGGAGCCCGTGCCGACGTCGAGCACGCGCGCCCCTCGCGGCAGGTGCTCCACCGCCCACTCGACGAGGTGCTCGGTCTCGGGGCGCGGGACGAGGACGGCCGGGCCCACCTCGAGGTCGAGCATCCGGAAGCCGCGGGTGCCCACGAGGTAGGCGACGGGCTCGCGCAGCACCGCACGGCGGCGCACGAGGTCGCGCAGGGCGCGGATGGCGGCCGGGTCGAGCTCGCGGTCGTCCTCGATGCGCAGGCGGCCGCGCTCGATGCCGGTGACGTGGGCGAGCAGCAGCTCGGCGTCCAGCCGCGGCGTGTCGAGCCCGGCCGCCCGCAGCGCGGTGAGGGCCGAGTCGAGCGCCTCGCGGACGGTCGGCGCGGCGAAGGGCCCGGGCACTCAGGCCTCGACGGGCCGGGCGGCCTGCTCCTCGAGCCGGCGGCGCTTCTCGTCGTCCTGCAGACCCGCGGTGAGCTCGTCGAGGTCGCCGTCCAGGACGCTGTCGAGGTTGGTGAGCAGCAGGTTGATGCGGTGGTCCTTGACCCGCTTCTCGGCGTAGTTGTACGTCCGGATCTTCTCCGCGCGGTCGCCCGTGCCGACCTGGGCGCGGCGCTCGGCGCTCGAGGCGGCCTGCTGCTCGGCGATCGCGGCCTCGTAGAGGCGCGCGCGCAGGACGCGCATGGCCTTCTCGCGGTTCTGCAGCTGGGACTTCTCGTCCTGCATGGAGACCACGACGCCCGTCGGGCGGTGCGTGATGCGCACCGCGGAGTCCGTCGTGTTGACGGACTGCCCGCCGGGCCCGGAGGAGCGGTAGACGTCGATCTGCAGGTCGGACTGCTGGATGTCGACGTCGACGTCCTCCGCCTCGGGCAGCACGGCGACGGTGGCCGTGGACGTGTGGATGCGGCCCTGCGACTCGGTGGCGGGCACGCGCTGGACGCGGTGGGTGCCGGCCTCGAACTTGAAGACGGAGTAGGCGCCGTCGCCCTTGACGGAGAAGGTGTGCTTGCCGTCGGAGGACTCCAGGAGCTCGGTGCGGAAGCCGCGCTTGTCGGCGTACTTGGTGAGCATGCGGAAGAGGTCGCCGGCCCACAGGCCGCCCTCCTCGCCGCCCGCGCCGCCCTGGACCTCGACGATGACGTCCTTGTCGTCGTTGGGGTCGCGCTCGACCATGGCCAGGCGCAGCTCCTCGGCGAGCTCGTCGGCGCGCACGCGCGACGAGCCCAGCAGCTCGCGGATCTCGGCGTCCTCGCCGTCGGCGAGCATCTCCTCGGCCCCGGCGAGGTCGTCCTGCGCACGGCGCCACTGGGCGGCGAGCGCGGCGGCGACCTCGAGCTGGCTGTACTCCCGGCCGATGTCGGCGTAGCGCTTGCGATCCGCGATGACGTCCGGATCCACGATGAGGCGCCCGAGCTCCGCGAAGCGCGCCTCGATCTGCTCGACGAGCTTCTCGACCACCGGACGAGTCTAGGAACGACGAAGGCCGCCCCGTGGGGGCGGCCTCCGGACCGATGTGGTCTGTGGGTGAGCGGTCGCTCAGCCGGACTGGCGCGCGGCGCGGCGGCGGAAGCGCTCCACGCGGCCACCCGTGTCCATGAGCTTCTGCTTGCCCGTGTAGAACGGGTGGCACTGCGAGCAGACCTCGACGCGGATCTCGGACTGGGTCGACCGCGTGGTGAACTCGTTGCCGCACGTGCAGACGACGTGGGACTCGACGTACTCAGGATGGATCGCGGTCTTCATGGGACTCAGTCTAGCTCGCGGATGCCCGGGTCAGGAGGTCGGTGCGGTCTGCCGGCAGACGGCGGTCGTGCGGCTCGTCATGCGGGCCACGCGGCCCTCGCGCGTCCAGCGCATCCGCAGGCGCACGCGGTAGTTGGAGGGCACCACCAGGGCGTTGACCGTCCGGGTCCACACGAGCCCCGCGGCACCGGGGGCCGAGCGGATCCACGCGTCGTCGGTGCCGTCCTGGACGGCGGCGAAGCCGTCCTCCCCGGGCGCGCGCGCCTGCAGCTCGAAGCGCAGCGCGAGCGTCGCGCCGGGCAGCGCCGGGTCGGCGGGGACCGAGCCCGTCGCCGTCAGCGACGGGCCGGCGGGATCCGAGGCCGGCCGGCAGGCGTCCAGCGTGGCGTCGGGGCGGGTGGGCGCGGCCACGGCGGCGAGCGTGGCGACGAGCGGGAGCAGGGCGGACATCAGCTGTCAGCCCCGAACCCGCCGCCCTGGCCGAAGTCGCGCTACGTCAGCTGGTACAGCGGGCCGTCGCCGCCCTCGGGGGTCGTCAGGCGACCGCCCTTGGCGGTGATCGCGCCGCACTGCACGCAGTTGGTGTAGTTGACCTGCACGTGGACCTTGGCCTCCGGGTCGCCCTTGGCCGCCTCGAGCTGCTCCTCGGAGATCTCGTAGACCCCGGCGGGGCACATCCACCGCCACGTCTCGGCCACCACGAGCGGGACGTCCTCCTCCACGCGGATGTGGTTCGGGGCGTCGTCGCGGGTCTGGTTGCCCGTGATGAAGACCGACGAGAGCTTGTCGAACGTGTACTTGCCGTCGGGCTGGACGTAGGAGCCCTTGGTGTCCCCGAGGAACATCTCCTGCTCGTCGGAGCGGTGCATCCCGAGGCGCCTGGAGGGGAACGACCCGCGCGTGGCGATGAGGACGTTGGTCTTCAGGCCGCCGCGGATGAGCCCCTTCTGGGCGAGGGGCTGGCGCGTGTTGCGCACCTCGTAGAGCTCCTGGCCCACGATCGAGTTGTCCACCGCCTTCTCGTAGGCGGAGTAGTCCGGATCGTCGACGCCCTCCACGCGGAGCTTCGCGTAGATCGCCTCGGCGGCGAGGATCCCCGCCTGGATGGCGTAGTGGATGCCCTTCAGCGCGGTCGTGTTGACCATGCCGCCGGCGTCGCCGACCAGCACGGCGCCGGGCATCGAGAGCTTGGGCATCGACCAGTAGCCGCCGCCGGGCAGCGCCTTGGCGCCCCAGGCCACGCGCTCGCCGCCCTCGAGGATCTCGCGCACGAGCGGGTGGGTCTTGAAGGTCTGCAGCAGGTCGTGGACCGAGGTCGTGGCGTCGGCGTAGTCGAGGTCGGCCACGACCCCGATGGAGACCATGTCCTCCCCCGTCCTCTCGTTCTTCATCGGGTAGATCCACGTGCCGCCGGTGTGGTGGTACTTCGGCGAGAGCTTCAGCGGCCACGGGCCGATGGTGTGGATGACGCGGTCCAGGGGCTTGGCGACCTTCCAGACCTCCTTGACCCCGAGCTCCCAGTTCTGGGGCTCGCGGTCCTCGCCCAGGCCGAACTCGCCGATGGCGGCGCCGGTCAGGTGCCCCCAGCAGCCCTCGGCCAGCACGGTGGCCTTCGCGGTGATGTCCGCGCCCGGCTCGAAGTTGGAGAGCTCCTCCCCGCCCTTGCCGCGGCCCTTGTCCCCCGAGCGCACGCCGCGCACGACGCCGTCCTCGATGAGCAGCTGCGACGCCGACGTCTCCGTGAGCACGTAGGCGCCGGCCTCCTCGGCCTGCGCGGCGAGGTAGCGGCACAGCGCGGCGACCGAGATGACCTCGGAGCCCTCGTTCTTGAACGGGGGTGGCGTCGGGATCTTCAGCTTCGCCTTCTTGGAGGGCAGCATGTAGACCGCCTCCTTCTCGACCTCGCCGAAGGCGAAGCCCTCCTCGCGCCACTGCGCGCGGGAGACGTCCGGCAGCAGCTCGCGCAGCGACTCCGGCCGCATGACCGCGCCGGACAGGTTGTGCCCGCCGCAGGTCTTGGCCTTCTCGATGATCGCCACGGGCACCTCGCCGAGGCGCTCCATGGTGTCGGGGTCGTCGGCCAGCAGCTGCAGGAGCCGGGTGGCGCAGGCCAGGCCGGCGGTGCCCCCGCCGACGATGGCCACGCCGACCTCGATGCGCTCGTCCTCGTCGTCGAGCGTCCGCTTGATGAACTCCGCGCGGGAGTCGACGGGGGGCGGGAACGCCTTCGGGGCGATCCCCTGCTTGCCGGCCATGGGAGCTCCTAGCCCTTCTTCGCCTTGATCGCCTCGGCGAGCTTGGGGACGATCTTGTTCAGGTCGCCCACGACACCGAGGTCGGAGAACTCGAAGATCGGGGCGTTGGAGTCCTTGTTGATCGCCACGATGTGCTCCGAGGACTGCATGCCGACCTTGTGCTGGATGGCCCCGGAGATGCCGGCGGCCAGGTAGAGCTTCGGCGCGACCGTCTTGCCCGTCTGGCCGATCTGGGCGGCGTAGGGGTACCAGCCGGCATCCACGACCGCGCGGGTCGCGGCCACCGCGGCGTTGCCGCCGAAGGCCTGCGCGAGCTCCTCCACCAGGCCGAAGCCCTCGGCCTTGCCCAGGCCGCGGCCGCCGGCGATGAGGACGTCGGCGCCCTCGATGTCGATGTCCACGCCGCGCTGCTCCCCGCGGGAGACGATCGAGGCCTGCGCGGCCTGCGGGGCGTAGGTGACGTCGAGCTTGACGACCTCGGCCGTCGCGCCGCCGCCCTTGGGCTCGAAGGCGTTCAGGCGCCCGATGACGATGCCCTTGTCCTTGTAGTGCGAGTGCGAGAGGGCGGAGTCGCCGAGGATCGGGCGCTCCGCGACGAGCTTGCCGTCCTGGGCGGTGACCGCCGTGACCTCCATGGTCACGCCGGCGCCGAGGCGCGCGGCGAGGCCGGCGCCGACCTCGAAGCCGAGCAGGCCGCCGCCGAAGATGGCGTACTGGGCGCCCGTCTCCTCGAAGGCCCTGGCCATGACGTCGATGACCGGCGCGCCGAGGCCCTCGGGGCCCTCGGCCAGGAAGACCTTCGTGGCGCCGTGCTCGCCCAGCAAGGCGGCGAGCTCGTCGGAGATGCCCTCGCCGACGACGACCGCGTGCGCGGCGCCGCCGAGCTCGCCCGCGACCCGCGCGGCCTCGGAGATCGCCCCGAGGGAGTTCTTGTTGAACGAGCCCTCGTGGTGCAGGGCGTAGACCAGGATGTCGGACATCAGATGAGCTTCCTCTCGTCGAGCCAGGCGACGATCTTCTCGACCGTCTCGTCGGTGTCCTCGTCCTCGATGATCTGACCGGCCGCCTTCGCGGGCGGCTCCTTGGCCGACGTCCAGTTCGCGAACGCGTTCTCGCGGCCGACCTTCGAGGTGTCGATCTCGACGTCACCGGCGGTGACGG
>CAXUES010000222.1:5406-5665 GCA_964250185.1 uncultured Solirubrobacteraceae bacterium
GCACTGCACGGAGGAGCCCGCCGAGCCGACGATGCTCGCGTCGATGCCGACGTCGGCGGCGCCCACGGCGGCCACCGGCTTCTTCTTGGCGCCCATGATCGCCTTCAGCGAGGGGTAGCGCGGCTCGTTGATCGCGTCGCCCACCGAGATGACGGCGGGGAAGGCGACCTGCACGGTGTCGTAGCCGTACTCGGCCTGGCGCTCGCAGCGGACGCCGCCGTCGACGACGTCCATCTTGATGACCTGCGTGAGGCTCGGC
>CAXUES010000223.1:0-385 GCA_964250185.1 uncultured Solirubrobacteraceae bacterium
CCAGGCGATCAGCGCCCCGTCGGCGGCCTCGGCGAGCACCGTGGGTGAGCTCGCCGCCGCGGGAGGCCTAGCGGCCGGTGTAGGTGGCCTTGCCCGGGCCGACGTCGAGGAAGGAGCGCACGGCGCCCTTGAGGTCCTCGGTCTCGAACAGCGCCCCGGAGACCTCCGGGACGAGCTCGTCGGCGGCCCGGGTGCCCTGGCGGGCCTGCGTCCCCACGAGCACGCGCGTGGCGGCGTGGGCCTTCGTCGGGCCGTCGGCCAGACGGCGCGCGAAGGCGCGCGCGGCGTCGTCGAACGTCTCGCGCCAGTCACCGGTCCGGCCCGCCCGGACGAACGCGATGGACCGGTCGGCGGAGTTCTTCGCCAACCACTGCGACGACGATTC
>CAXUES010000223.1:395-5657 GCA_964250185.1 uncultured Solirubrobacteraceae bacterium
TCGTCGAAGCCCTCGGCGTCGAGGATGCGGTTGACGACGCCCCAGCGCTCCAGCGTGGCCGCGTCGTAGAGGTCGCCCGTCATGACGAGCTCCTTGGCCCGGGCGGTGCCGGCGCGCTCGGCGAGCCGCTGGGGGCCGCCCATCGACGGCGTCAGGCCGACCACCGTCTCCACCAGGCCGAACTTCGCCTTCTCGGTGGCCAGCAGCAGGTCGCAGGCCAGCGACAGCTCGAAGGCCGCCGTGAGGCACAGGGCGTGGGCGGCGAAGACCGTCGGGCAGGGCAGGTCCTCGACGATGTGGATGAGCGCGAGCAGCTCGCGCCACAGCTCGGCGCCCGCGTTGGCGTCCAGGCCGTCGAAGACGTTGACGTCGACGCCGCCGGACACCGCACGGCCCTCGGCGCGGATGAGCAGCCCGCGGGGCGGGTCGTCGCGCACGGCGCGCAGCGTCGCCGCCAGCGCGTCCATGAGCGCCCGGTCGAAGAGGTTCAGCGGCGGTGCGGCGAGGGTGAGCACGGCGAGGTTGCCGTCGTGCTCGAGGGTGATCGGTCCCGTCTGGGACATGCGTGGGCTCCTTGTGGGGGCGTGGGTCAGCCGGCGAGGCGGGCGCCGGTCGCCGCGATGGCGGCGGGGTCGCCCGGCGTCGGCTGCCAGGGGAGGGTGAGCCGGTCCCGCTCGTCGTCGCCCGCGTAGCGCGGGATGACGTGCAGGTGGAAGTGGAAGACGGTCTGCCAGGCGGCCTCGCCCCAGCAGTTGAGGAGGTTGACCCCGTCGGCGCCCAGCACGTCGCGCATCCGGCCCGCCAGGCGCTGGCCGGCGTGGGCCACCGCGGCGAGGTCCTCGGGCGCGATCGTGCCCAGGTCGCGGGTGTGCGCGCGGGGCACGACGAGGGCGTGGCCGTCGGACGCCGGGGAGATGTCCATGAACGCGACCGTGCGCTCGTCCTCGGCGAGGCGCACGGAAGGCAGGTCACCAGCGATGATCTTGCAGAAGATGCAGTCCGGGTCGGTGGCCACGAGGGAGGATCCTACGCGCGCGGTGCGCTCGCGCGGTCCCCTGCCGTGCCTGCTCGTGCTGCTCGCCGTCCTGCTCGCGGGCTGCGGCGGCTCGGGCGCGCCGACCGACCCGCGCCCCGACGTCGTCCGCGGCGCCCCCGCCCGCACCACGACCACCTCGGCCACGACCGCCACCGTCCCGGAGGCCTCCACCTCGCTCGTGCCTGCCGGGGAGTGCGCCACCGGCGACGCGTTCTCCTGCTCGACGCTGCGCGTCCCGCTCTCGCGGACCGGCGCCTCGCGGGGCATGGTGAACCTGCCCGTGGCCGTGCAGCGCACCTCCGACGCGCCTCGCGGCGTCCTGCTGCTGCTCACGGGCGGTCCGGGCCAGGCGGGCCTGGCCGCCGGCCCGGCGCTCGTGGAGCGCCTCGGCGAGGCGCTGACGGGCTACCGGGTGGTCGTGCTGGACCAGCGCGGCACCGGGGCGGACGCGATCAGCTGCCGCGAGCTGCAGGGGTCGGTCGGCTCCAGCGACCTCGCCGTCGCGCCCGCAGGGGCCGTGGAGGACTGCGCCCGGCGCCTGGGCGCCCTGCGCGGCGAGCTGACGACCCAGGAGGTCGTGGCCGACCTGGAGGCGCTGCGCGTCGCGCTCGGCGCGCCGCAGCTCACGGTGGCCGGGATCTCCTACGGCACCTACGTGGCGGAGCGCTACGCCATCGCCCACCCCCAGCGGGTCCGCCGCCTGCTCCTGGACTCGGTCGTCGGCGCGGACGGCGTCGACGTGCTGCAGCGCTCGGTCCTCGCCGCGACCCCGCGTGTCCTGCACGCCGTCTGCGCGCGCTCGCGGCGCTGCGCCGGCGACCCGGTGAGCGACCTGCGCCGCACGCTCGCGCGTCCCGGCACCGACGCGCCCGCGCTGCTGGACGCCATCGTGGACCGGACCATCGGCCGGCCGCGCCTGGACGACGTCCCGGCCGCCCTGCACGCCGCGGCCCGCGGCGAGCCGGCCGCGCTGGACGCCCTCATCGCCGACGCCCGGGCGGGCCGCCGCGTGGCCACCGACGAGCTGAGCGCCGGCGTGCGGGCCGCGACGCTGTGCGCGGAGGCGCGGACCCCCTGGGGCTCGGCGACCACGCTGCCGGCCGACCGCGAGCAGGCGCTCGCCGTGGCGCGCGACCGCCTGCGCCCCGCGGACCTCGGCGGCTGGGACGCGGCCGCCGCGACCGGCAACGGCCTGGTCGACACGTGCCGGCGCTGGCCGCCCTCGTCCGCCGACCAGGCGCCCGCCGTCCCGCGCGCGACGACGCTCCCCCCCGTCCCGACGCTCCTGCTCGCGGGTGGGCTGGACCTCTCCACCCCGCTCGCCGACGCCCGCGCGCAGCTCGCGGCCTCCCCGGGCGGCACGCTGCTCGAGCTCCCGCGCGCGGGCCACTCGATCCTGCTCGGCCAGGCGGGCCGCTGCGTGCGCCGCGCGACGCGGCGCTTCCTCGCCGGGCGGCTGCCCGGGACCTGCTCCTAGCGGTCGTCGAGCACGCGCCGGGCGTGGGCCACGGCCTCGTCGGGCGTGCTCACCTCACCCGCGAAGCGCGCCGCGGCGACCTCGTGCAGGAGCCGGCCGAGGTCCGGCCCGGGGGCCACGCCGAGCGCCCTGGCGAGCACGTCGCCGCGCACGAGCGGCGCCGGCGCCGGATCGGCCTGCCAGGGCAGCGCGTCGGCCAGCAGCGTGCGGACGAGCGCCATGTGCCGGTCGATCGCCTCCTGCGCCTTGTCCCCGCGGGTGGCCAGCCGGTCGCAGACGGTCAGCAGCGTCACGTCGGCGGGCGCGGGCGCGCACGCCTCGAGGTAGCCGAGCACCGCGCGGCGGCCCAGGGGCTGCTCGTGGCTGAGGAAGCCGAGGCGCAGGTGCTCGCGGCAGAGCAGGGCGACGTGCGCGCGCAGGCGCTCCGATGCGCGCAGGCGGGTGAGGATCGCCCGGGACGCCTCCGCGCCGACCCGGTCGTGGCCCGGGAAGCCGACGCGCCCGCCGCCCACGTCGCGCCGGGTCGCGGGCTTGGCGATGTCGTGCAGGAGGCACGCCCAGCGCAGGGCGCCGCCGCGGGTGAGCTCGTCGGCGAAGGGCTCGGCGAGCAGCGCGCCGACCTGCGCGCCGAGCGCCTCGTCGCCCAGCGTGCGGGCCGGGTCGGCCTCCAGCGCGACGCACGCGCCGACGACCTCGAGCGTGTGCCCGAGGACGTCGCGGTGGTGGAAGCGGCTCTGCTCGATCCCGTCGAGCGCCTCGAGCTCGGGGAGCACCGCGGCGGCCGCGCCGACGTCCAACAGCCCCTCGAGGCCCGCGACGGCCGCGGGGGCGACCAGGATGCGCTTGAGCTCGGCGAAGACGCGCTCCTGGGCGACGCCGGCCGCGCCGGGCGCCGCGGCGCGGGCGGCCGCGCGGGTGGCGGCGTCGGGGGCCATGCCGAGCTCGCAGCCCAGGCGGGGCAGGCGCACGCAGCGCAGCGGGTCGTCGGTGAACGAGGCCGGCCCGACCATGCGCAGGACGCCCGCCTCGAGGTCGGCCCGTCCGCCGAAGGGGTCGACCGGATCCCCGCCGTCCAGCGGCTCGGCGATCGCGTTGACCGTTAGGTCGCGCCGGGCGAGGTCGGCGTGGATGCCCTCGCCGTGCAGCGGCGAGAGGTCGGCGTGCCAGGAGCGGTCGGCGCTGAGCACGCGCCAGGCCCCGTGGGTGCCCGACAGCTCGAAGACCGCGCCCCGCAACTCCGCCGCCACGCGCCGGGCGGCGCCGCGCACGTCGCCGTCGACGACCACGTCGAGGTCGTCGACCGGGCGGCCCAGGCGGCGGTCGCGCGGCGCGCCGCCCACGAGCCAGGCGTCCCGCCCGGCCAGCGCGGTGCGCAGCGCGACCAGCCCCTCGGCGCTCACGGACCGACGACCGTGCGCGGGACGCGGGCCGTCAGCGCGCACGTCACCTCGTAGTTGATGGTCCCGAGCGTCGCCGCGACCTCCTCGGCGAGCAGGCCGTCGCCGAGCAGGACCACCGCGTCGCCGACCTCGACGTCGGTGCCCGCGCCGAGGTCGAGCACGAGGTTGTCCATCGAGACCGCGCCGACCACGGGCCGGCGGACGCCGCGCACGAGCGCCTCGCCCCGGTTGGTGAGCCCGCGCCGCCAGCCGTCGCCGTAGCCGATCGGCACCGTGGCCAGGACGGTGGGCTCGGCGGCGACGAAGCGGCGGCCGTAGCCCGTGCTCTGGCCCGGGGCGATCGGCTTGACCGCGGCCACGTAGCTCTCCAGGCGCAGCGCCGGGCGCAGCCCGTGGTCGGCCGGGTCGTGCCCGAACGGATCCAGGCCGTAGAGGGCGACGCCCGGGCGGACGAGGTCGAAGTGGGCGGCGGGATCGCGCAGGAGCCCCGCGGAGTTGGCGGCGTGCAGGAGGGTGCCGGGGTGGGCGTCGCGCACGGCGCCCGCCCAGCCTGCGAAGCGCTCGAGCTGCTCGGCGAAGAAGCCCTCGTCGCCGTCGGGGTCGTCGGCGGTGGCGAAGTGCGTCCACGCGCCGGCGAGCACCCCACGGGCGGCGGCCGCGTCGGCCAGGGCGCGGGCCTCCTCGGCGTCGCGGGTGCCCAGGCGGCCCATGCCCGTGTCGAGCTTGACGTGCGCGCGGGCCCCGTCGGGGAGCGCGGCGAGGGCCTCGGCCGACCACACCGCGACGTCGGCGTCGGCGTCCAGCGCGAGGCGCAGCTCCTCGGGTGCGAGCGCACCGAGCACGAGCACGCGCGTGTCGGTGAGGCCGTCGGCGCGCAGGGCGGCCGCCTCGGCGGCGGTGGCGACGCAGAGCCACCGCGCCCCGCCGTCCAGCGCCGCGCGCGCGGCCGTGGTCGCCCCGTGGCCGTAGCCGTCGGCCTTGACCACCGCGGCGAGCGCGGTGGCGTCCGGGAGGGCACCGCGCAGGCGTTCGACGTTCGCCGTGATCGCCCCCGCGTCGACGAGCGCGCGGGCGCGCACACGCTCCTGGCCGGTCACTCCTCGCGCGAGAGCCCCTCGAGCACGTCGATGCGGGTCAGGAGGCCCACGAGGCGGCCGTGCTCGACCACGGGCAGGTTGTCATGCTTGGAGCGGGCGATCGTGCGAGCGGCGGCGCGGAGGTCGTCGTCGGGGCCGACCGTGACCGGGTCCTCGGTCATGAGCTGGCCCGCGGTGGCGGCGGCCGCCTTCTGCAGGCGCTCCTCGAAGTGGCGCAGCGACTCAAGGTAGATGACGCCGCCGAAGAGCTCG
>CAXUES010000224.1:0-277 GCA_964250185.1 uncultured Solirubrobacteraceae bacterium
AGCTCGAGCGCGCGGGCGTAGGCGACCTGGTGGACGCCGCCGCGGATGAGCAGGTAGCCCGTCAGCGCGCGCGCCGCGGGGTGGTCGACCATCTCGTAGACCTTGAGCTTGTTGTTGCGGGCGTGGGTCTCGAGGAAGTAGTTGTGCGTCAGGTCCTCGACGAGGTCGCCGGAGGAGAAGACGTTGTCGCCCGTCCAGGCGTTGCCGTGGGAGTCCTGGGGCAGCGCGCCCGGACCACCGTGGAGAAGGTCTGCGGGCGCCTGACCGGCGTCGTCAA
>CAXUES010000224.1:287-5656 GCA_964250185.1 uncultured Solirubrobacteraceae bacterium
GAGCGGGGTGCCGGTCGGGTCGGGCGAGCCCTCGGGGCCGGAGACGCCCGTGAGCATCGTGTTGATCGTCATGGCGACGAGCTCGATGTGGCCGAACTCCTCCGCCGCGATGTTCGCGATGAGGTCGAAGAACGGGCGCGCGTCCTGGCGGCCGCGGAAGTTGAACGACTGGAACGTGTAGTTCATGAACGTGGACATCTCGCCGTAGCGACCGCCCATGAGCTCCTGCACCGCGGCGGCGCCGCGGGGATCGGGGGTGGAGGGCGGGGGCAGCTGGACGCCGACCTTGTCGTTGCGGAGGATCATGTCCGAGGCGCTACCCGCCGACTTGGGCACGACGCGCCCGGGTGTCCGGTTGCGACACCGGGCAGGGAAGCGGTGTGAGCACCGACCTGCACGAGCCCATCGAGCTGTCCCCCGACGGCGAGTCCTGGTTCGCCTACGGGCCCCCGGAGGACCGCCGGCGCCTCGGCTTCCACGACTACGCCGGCATCTACGCCGTGCCCGGCCTCTACGAGCGCCTCTTCGTGCAGGAGCTCGGCATGTGCTCCCACCGCGAGGTCGTCGGCCTCTACGCCGAGGTGCTCGCGGCGGAGGGCCTGGACCCCGCGCAGCAGCGCGTCGTCGACCTCGGCGCGGGCAACGGGATGGGCGGCGAGCAGCTGCGCGCCGCGGGCGTCGGCGCGGTGGTCGGGCTCGACCTCGAGCCCGAGGCGGAGCGGGCGGCCGCGCGCGACCGGCCCGGCACCTACGACGACTACGTGGTCGGCGACCTCGGGACGCTAACCGAGGCCGAGCTCGAGCCGCTGCGGGTCATCGCCCCGACGGCGCTGCTCGCCCTCTCGGCGATCGGCGTGGGCCACGTCCCCCCCGCGCTGCTCGACCGCGCGCTGGACCTCGTCGGTCCGGGCGCGCTCTTCGCCTTCGCGGTGACGCCGGCGCTCATGCCCGGCAGCGACGACGAGGTCGGGCTCGGCACGGGCTACCCCGCCTTCCTCGAGGAGCTCCTCGAGCGCCGCGCGGAGGAGCTCGGCCGGCGCGAGTACGTGCACCGGCGGCAGGCCGACGGCACGCCGCACCACGCCGTGGCGCTCATCGGGCGCCTGCGCTAGGAGGCGTCCGGCGGCGCGTCGTGGACCGGCATCCCCGCGGCGCGCCAGGCCTGGAAGCCCCCGACCAGGTCGGTGGCCCGGCGGAAGCCGAGGTCCTGCAGCGTCGCCGCCGCGAGGCTGGACTGGTAGCCCTCGTTGCAGACCAGGACGATGCGCCGGTCGAGGTCGCCGGAGAGCTCGGAGAGGGCGTGGCCGGAGGCCTCGTCCACCCGCCACTCCAGGACGTTGCGGGGCACGGCGAGCGCGCGCGGGAGCGCCCCGTCGCGCTCGCGCTGCTCGCTCCCGCGGATGTCCACCAGGACGGCGCCGGCGGCCAGCGCGCCCTCCACCTCGTCGACCTCGACGCGGGCGAGCCCCGCGCGGGCGTCGTCGAGCAGGTCGTTGATCGTCGTGCGGCCCACGGGTCGGCGGCTACCCGCCGCACGGCGGGAGCGCAACGTGCTCACATGCGCGCGTGCCCGCCCGCCTGCCGCTCCGGTCCCTGCTCGCGACGGCCCTCGCTGCCCTCGCCGCGCTCGCGGCGTCCGCCTCCTCGGCGCAGGCCGCGCCGCTGCGCTACGTCGCGCTGGGCGACTCCTACAGCGCCGCCTCGGGCGTGCTCCCGCCCGACCCGGCCGCCGCGGCCCGGTGCCTGCGCTCGACGCGCAACTACCCGCACGTCCTCGCCGACGCGCTCGGCGCCCAGCTCACCGACGCGACCTGCGGCGCCGCGGACACCACCCACTTCCGCGCCGCGCAGTACCCCGGCGTCCCGCCGCAGCTCGACGCGCTGCGGCCCGACACCGAGCTCGTGACGCTCACCATCGGCGGCAACGACAGCTCGGTGTTCATCGACACGATCGCCCAGTGCGCCGTCGCAGGTGCCGCCACCGCCTTGCAGGGCGACCCGTGCGAGCAGCAGCACGGCACGTCCTTCGAGGACACGATCCGCACGACGACCTACCCCGCGATCGTCCAGGCGCTCGCCGACGTCCGCGCACGTGCGCCGCAGGCGACCGTCCTGATCCTCACCTACCCGTGGATCATGCCCGCCTCAGGCGGTTGCCCGGCGAACATGCCGATCGCCACGGGCGACGTCGCCTACGTCCGGCGCATCCAGGCGACGCTCAACGACGCGGTCCGCCGCGCCGCCACGGCCACGGGCGTGACCGCCGTCGACCTCGACGGCCCCTCCGAGGGCCACGACGCCTGCCAGCCGATCGGCGTGCGCTGGATCGAGCCGGTCATCGGCGGCACGAACCCGGTGGTGGTCCACCCCAACGCCTTCGGCGAGTCGGAGATGGCCGCCGACGCGCTGCGCACGTACCGGTCGCTGCAGGCCCCCGCCGCGCCGACGGGCACGACGACCACGGGCGTCTCGGTCGACCTGCCCGGCACGACCACGGCCGCCTGGACCTCCACCCCGCCGGCCGCCACGGCGCACCCGGCGGCGACCCCCGCCGCCGCCGTCCGCGCGACCCTGTCGCGCCGTCCGCTCGCCGGCCGGCGCGTGCGGCTGGCCTGCGGCCTGCGCGGCGCCACCGCGCGCTCCTGCCGGGTCACCGTCGCCGAGCGGCGCGGCGGGCGCACCCGGACGCTGCGCACGGTGACCGTGGCGCCGGGTCGCACGGTCGTCGTGCGGACCGGCGCGGCGCGCCGCCTCGTGCTGCGCGCGGTCGTCACCGCGGCGGACGGGAGGCGCTACGCCGCCTCCCGCACGCTCGTGCGCTCGAGCTAGGACGAAGCGGACGCGGCAGCGGGCTCCTCGGAGCCCGGCTGCGCCGCCGGGGCCATCCACATGACCTGCCAGCCGTGGCCGTCGAGGTCGAAGAAGGCGCGGGTGCACATGAAGCCGTGGTCCTCGAAGCCGTCGGCCTCGGTCGCGCCCGCGGCGAGCGCCGCGTCGACCACCGAGTCGACCTCGTCACGGGTCGCCACCCCGAAGGAGAGCAGCGCGAGCGCGTGCGTGGTGGGATCGCCGGCGGGCAGCTTGGAGATCTGCGCGAACAGCTCGGGCGAGCCGAGCATGACCGACGTGCGCTCGTTCACCTGCAGGCAGGCGGCGCCCTCGCCGGTGAAGCGCGGGTCGAACGTGAAGCCCAGCCCCTCCCAGAACGCGGTGCTGCGCCCCACGTCGGCGACGGGCAGGGTCACGAAGAAGGTGCGGTCGGGGGTGCTCATGGCTGGGGCTCCAGTCGGTCCTGCGTGGACGTGTCCCGGCGTGGACGGCGCGCGCCCGGCCAACTCACCGGTGCGGGCCCGACCACGCTGCTCCTAGCGCGCGATCTCCCGGCGCACGTTGGCCTTGCGGCCCTTGATCGTGCTGCCGCGCAGCGCGTCGACGACCTCGTCGGCGGCGGCCTCGGGGACCTCGACCAGGGCGAAGCGGCCGTGCACGGTGATCGTCCCGATGTCGCGGCCGCTCAGCGAGGACTCCCCGCAGATCGCGCCGACGAGGTCCTGCGGGCGCACGCCGGACTCGCGGCCGGCCGAGATGAACAGGCGCACCTTGGCCGCGTCGGCGTCGTGGGTGCGGGCGTCGTCGCCGCGCTCGCGCCGAGGGCCCCGGGCGCCGCGGTCGGACGAGGAGTGCTGGCCGCGGTCCTTGCGGTTGCCCGGGCGGTCGGACTGGAAGGACTCCCGCGGGATCTCCATGTCCTCGTCGTCCGGCGTGCCGTTGGCCTCGTGGGCGAGCTTCACCGCGGCCAGGGCGACCTGCACGACGTCGAACTCGTCGCTGAGCGCGTCGACGACGCCGCGGAACGGCTCGAGGTCGTCCTGGAGGATCGCCTCGCGCAGGGACGCCTTGGTCAGCTCGACGCGGCGCGCGCGCAGGTCGGCGACCGTCGGGACGGCCTCCATGGCGATCTTCTGGTTGGTCGTGCGCTGGATCGCCTTGAGCATCCGGTGCTCGCGGGGCTGGGCGAAGGTGATCGCCACGCCCTCGCGACCCGCGCGGCCGACGCGGCCGATGCGGTGCACGTAGGCCTCGGGCGCGGCCGGGACGTCGTAGTTGAAGACGTGCGTGAGCTGGTCGATGTCCAGGCCGCGCGCGGCGACGTCGGTGGCCACCAGCAGCTCGGAGGTGCCGGCCTTCAGGCGCCCGACGACCCGCGTGCGCTGCTCCTGGGAGAGCCCGCCGTGCAGCGCCTCGGCGCGGTACCCGCGGCCGTTGAGCGTCTCGGTGAGCTGGTCGACCTCGTCGCGGGTGCGGCAGAAGACGAGCGCGGCGGTGGGCTGCTCGAGGTCGAGCACGCGGGCGAGCGCCGCGGGCTTGTGCGCGCGGTTGACGACGTAGGCCGTCTGGCGCACGAGCGGCACCTCGCCGGCGCCCGACTGCTCCCGGGTGAGCTCGATGCGCACCGGGTCCTTGAGGTGCCGGCGGGCCATCTTGTCGATGCGCACGGGCATCGTGGCCGAGAAGAGGACGGCCTGGCGGGTCTCCGGGACGCCGGCGAGGATCGCCTCGATGTCCTCCGAGAAGCCCATGTCGAGCATCTCGTCGGCCTCGTCGAGCACGACGACCTCCAGGCCGTCGAGCTTGAGCGCGCGGCGCTTGATGAGGTCCAGGGCGCGGCCCGGCGTGGCCACGACGATGTCCATGCCGCGCTCGAGCGCCTTGAGCTGGCGGACGATGGGCGTGCCGCCGTAGACGGGCAGGACGCGGGCGCGCAGGTCGCGGCCGTACTTGTGGATGGCCTCGGAGACCTGCATGGCCAGCTCGCGCGTCGGGACGAGCACGAGGCCGATCGGCGCGGCGAGGCGCTCGCCCGGCTCCAGGCGCTCCAGCAGCGGCAGCGCGAAGGCCGCGGTCTTGCCCGTGCCCGTCGCGGCCTGGCCGAGCAGGTCGCGGCCCTGCACGAGCGGCGGGATGGCCTCGCGCTGGATCGGCGTCGGCTCCTCGTAGCCGAGGTTCGTCAGCGCCGCGAGCAGCTCGGGGCGCAGCGGGAGGTCCGCGAACGTGGGGTGTGAGGAGGCTTCGTCAGGCGCGGACACGCCCCCCACGGTAGGCGGGGGCCTCCGACGCGCTGTGCGGCGGTGGGCCTCAGTCGCCCGGGGAGAGCGTGCGCGCCTCGAGGCGCTCCAACGCGGCCAGGCGCACGGCGAGCGTCGGGTGCGTCGCCGCCAGCGCCCGTGGCTCACGAACAATTGGGCTGGTTCCCTCGCCGCTTGTAGACGGAGGAACGGTCAGCGGAATGGTATTGCCATTCGCCAGCGCCTGCAAGTCGTCCACATTAGGATCGTTGAGCGGCATAGGTGAAATAATGCCCCGGAACG
>CAXUES010000225.1:0-5644 GCA_964250185.1 uncultured Solirubrobacteraceae bacterium
GTCGCAGAACATGCGGGCGACGCCCTGCTCCTGGTTGTCGCGCCAGGGGATCGCGCTGAACGTCGTCGGATCCGGCACGGCGAGCATGTCGGACTCCTCGATGGCGTTGAAGCCGGTGATCGAGGAGCCGTCGAAGCCCATGCCGCCCTCGAAGGCGTCGTCGAGCTCCTGGGCGTTGATCGAGAAGGACTTCAGCTGCCCGAGGATGTCGGTGAACCACAGGCGGATGAAGCGGATGTCCTGCTCGGCGACGAGCGCCTTGACGTCGGCGGCCGAGGTGGGCTGGTCGGGCATGGGCCGGACCCTACCGGCGTGCCGGACGCCCACCCGTCGACCGACGGGCGAGCGTCGGACGAGGAGCTAGGACTGCCCGGAGGCGGCGGCGATCATCACGAGCAGCAGCCCGAGGACCACGGCGTAGAGCGCGAGGCGGTCGGGACTGGCCAGCAGCCGCGCGGTGCTCGAGCCGCGCTCGCCGCGGGCGGGGCGGGGCTCGCGGCGGCCCGCCGGGACGAGGCCGGTGCCGGCCGCGATCGCCGGGGCGGCGGAGGCGAGCTGCAGGGCGGGGCGCTCCCGTGCCGTGCGCGCCGTGCGCGGTGCGGAGGCGTCGAGCAGCTCCACCGGGTGCGGGAGCGCGGCGGCACGCCGCGGGGCGGCGGCGGGCGCGCGATGGAGCTCCGGGGCGTCCTCGGTGACCAGCAGGACGCGGCGCGAGGACGCCGGCCGCGCCACGGGCTCAGGGCGCTCCTCGGCGAGGCGCAGGCTCGTGGGCCGCGCTCCCGCGGGGGCGTCCTTCCTCAGGTGCTGGACGTCGTCCCACCAGGCTCGGGCCTCGGACTGGGGCATGCGGGGATCTCCTTCGTCGGCTTACGGGGTTAGCTGACGGGCTCGCGCTGAAGTCGCGCTACGCACAAGGCGATTCGCCCCACCATCCGGGTCCCCCGTCCCGGCCGCCACCCGGAGGTGGTCGGACGCGAGCTCAGCGGTCTTGCGAGGCGCGATCGTAGCAGTGGTCGACGCCGCCGGGGGACTTCCTGCTGCTGCAGGCCGGGTGGCACCACATGGCGGGTTTGCAGGGATGTCGTGACCGTAGGCGACGCGTCGGACAGGTCGACAGAACCACGCGCGCGTCCCACGCGCGGTGTCCCCGGAGGCCCGCGGTCAGCCTGTGGTCGAGCCGGCGCCGGCGCCGGCCGCCAGCGCGCCCCCGAGGCCGGACTTGATGGCGCTCGTGGCGTCGAAGACGTCCGCTGCGGGCGGCGTGGGCGGCGCGAGCGTGCTGCCGAAGTCGGAGTAGGTGATGGTCTGGTCGATCTTGCCGGCGCCCGCGCCCCCCTGGTCCGGGATCGCCGAGGAGGTCGTCTGGCGGCGGACGAGGCCCTGGTCGTCCACGTCGATCTCCGTCTGCGTGGCCCGGCCGAGCGCCTGGGCGCCGCCGCTCAGCTTGGTCAGCGCCTTCTCGATCTTCGCCCGCTGGTCGGCGGGGAGCGTCGCGAGCGCATCCCGCGCGGTGACCGAGCCGACGTAGCGGGTGACCCGCGTGCCGTCGACGGTGGCGGTGCCCGACCGCTTGACGCCCTTGAGGGTCTGCAGGCGCTTGAGCTGCGAGGCGGGGTCGAACTGCGCGGTGGCGGCGAGGGCGTCGGGATCCAGGCCGAGCGAGGTGACCGCCTGGCGCAGGTCGACGCGGACCCACGTCGCTCCGGCCGGCAGCTCGAAGCCGCTGATCTTCGGCGGCTTGACGTCGATCCGGCTGCCGTCGACGAGGATGCGGGCCGTCGCGTCGGAGGTCCCGCTCTGGCCGGCCAGCGAGAGGAGCGGCGCCAGGTCGTAGGTCAGGTCGAGCTCGGGGCGGGTGAGCGAGGTAGTGCCCTTCGCGGTCAGCTCGACCGGCTTGGGGAGCCCGGCACCCGAGATGCGCTGCTCGATCGCCACCGCGGCCGTCCTGGCCTGCTCGGTGGCCGTCGCGGCCTTGGCCAGGACGAACTCGGTGGCCGGCGCGGCCGTGGCCGGCGTGCCCGAGGCGGCGTCGTCCTTGGCGGCGGAGGAGCCTCCGCAGCCCGCGAGCGCGGTGGCGGAGGCAGCGGCGGCGAGCAGCGCGGTGGCGCGACGTGGTCCCATCGTCGGTGCGTGCCCTCCCCGGGATCGGACGATGCCTGCGCGGACGATCAGGCCACGAGACCCGGCGGACCGGCGCTCACCCTCAGCCCCGGCCCGCGACCGCGGCCAGGAAGTCCGCGACGTCGCGGGCGTCGGCGCCGCGCAGCAGCCCGACGGGCATCTGCCCGTTGCCCCGCGCGCGGCCCTTGGCGATCGCGTCCTCGACGAGCGCGACCCGGGCCGCGCGGTCGGCGATCGGCCCGAGGCGGACGTCCAGGCTCGGCCCGACCGGGCCGACCGTGTTCGCCGCCTGGAGGGTGTGGCAGTTGCGGCAGGTGCGGGCGAAGAGCTCGCGGCCGTGCTGCTGGTGCCCGGTCAGCTCGACGCCGCCGACGGCCTGCTTGGGCCCCTCGACGTGGTTGACCGCGATGACCAGCGCGGGCACCCCGAGCCCGACGAAGGCGGTGACCGCGGTGACGAGCCCGAACCGCCGGCGCCGGCGCCGCCGCGCGCGGGCTCCGGGTCCGCCCTCGGGGCCGCCACCGGGCCGTGGCGGGTCGTCGGCGCGCCCGGAGAGGACCAGCGCGAGGAGCCCGATGACCAGGGAAAGGACGAGCGCGGCGATCGCGACGGCGAGGACCATGGCGGTCGCGACCCTAGACCGCACCGGGCGGGACGGGGCGGGCGCGCGCGGGCCGGGCGCGGCGGCAGCATCCGCCCCTCAGCGCGAGCGCCCCTGCGCGAAGGACATGACCGGCGGGGCCACGGCGCGGAAGTCCCCGCCGCCGCCATCGGTCCCCGTGGGCGCCAGGGCGACGGCCTGCGCCTCGGCGTCGGCGCCCATCTGCGCCTCGAGCTCCTTGAGGTCGAGCATGGAGAAGTCCTTGATCTGGGCCAGGGGACGACCCGGTGCCTCCAGCGGCCGGATCGCCGTGACGACGACGTTGACCTGGCCGCCCGCACCGGGGTGGCGCTCGAACATCCCGTCGGCGACCACGAGCGGCTCCGTGCGCACCGCGAGGCGGTCGCGGTCGTACACCGAGGGCGGCACGATGAGGTTGATCGTCCCCGCCTCGTCCTCCAGGAGCATGAAGACGATGCCCTTCGCGGTGCCCGGCCGCTGGCGGGCCACGACGAGCCCGCCGACCCGCACGGGCTGGCGGTGGCGCATCCGCGCGAAGGAGGCAGAGCCCGTCGCCTGCTGCCGGTCGAGCTCGGAGCGCAGCAGCCCGACGGGATGCGCGCCCGTGGCCACCCCGGTCGTCGCGTAGTCGGCGATCATCCCGTCCCAGGCACCGAGCACCGGCAGCGCAGGCGCCGAGGGCAGGTCGAGCGGCAGCGCGAGCTGCGTGCCCGCGTCCCAGCTGCGCCCCGGTCCCGAGCCCCGGACGCGCAGGCGCATCCCCGGCGCCGCCGCCCCCAGGCGCCACAGCGCCGCGCGCCGGCGGTGCCCCGCGACGGGGACGTCGGCGGCCAGCAGGTCGTCGCAGGCGCCCGACCAGGCCAGCCGCGCGAGCGACGGGCGTCCCGCCCCTGCGCGGGCGGCGAGGTCCTCCACCGAGGTGAACGGCCCGCCCGCCCCGCGCGCGGCCACGAGCGCGGCGACCTCGTCGGCCCGCACGCCCATGACGTAGGCCAGCCCGATCCGCACGCCCGACCGCGCGGCCACGGGATCCAGGCGACGGGCGTCGGGGTGCGGGCGGTCGCGCCCGGCGGTCCCCGTCCCGGGCAGCCCACCCGGCAGGGCGGCCGGCTCCACGTCCTCCACCGTGCAGCCCACCTCGCTGGCGTTGACGTCGGGGGGCAGGACCGTGAGCCCGCGGCGCTGGGCCTCGTGGACGAGCGCGTCGGGCGGGTAGAAGCCCATGGGCTGCTCGTCGAGCAGCGCGGCGAGGAACTCGGGCGCGTAGTGCTCGCGCAGCCACGTCGACTGGTAGGCCAGCAGCCCGAAGGCGGCGCCGTGGGCCTTGGGGAAGCCGAAGCCCGAGAAGCCGACGATCATCTGGTAGACGCGCTCGGCCGTCGCCTCGTCCACGTCGGCGTGCCGGCGCAGCGCGCCCTGCACGAAGCGGTCGTGGTAGGCCATCAGCGCCGCCTGGGAGCGCTTGCGGCTCATCGCGCGCCGCAGGCCCTCGGACTCCCCGGGCGAGAAGCCCGCGAAGGCCATGGCCACCTCGATGACCTGGTCCTGGAAGATGATCGTCCCGAGCGTGCCCTCCAGCGGCTCGCGCAGCGACGGGTGCTCGTAGGGCACCTGGTAGGTGGGATCGGCCCGCAGCTTCTGGACCCGGTCGATGTACGGGTTGACCGCACCGCCCTGGATCGGGCCGGGCCGCACGATCGCCACCTGGATGGTCAGGTCGTCCAGCGACCGGGGCTGCGTGCGCAGCAGCGAGGCCATCTGCGCGCGCGACTCGATCTGGAAGACCCCCGTCGTCTCCGCCCGCTGGATCGCCCCGTAGACCTCCGGGTCGTCGTAGGGGATGCGGGAGAGGTCCAGCCGCTCGCCGCGGCGAGCGCCCACGAGCTCCACGCAGCGCTCGGCCGCCGAGAGCATCCCCAGCCCGAGCAGGTCGATCTTCAGGAAGCCCGCGTCAGCGCAGGAGTCCTTGTCCCACATGACCATCTGGCGGCCCTCCATCGCCGCGGGCACCACCGCGCAGCAGTCCACGAGCGGCCGGGTGGCCACGATCATCCCGCCGGAGTGCTGGGAGAGGTGGCGGGGCAGGCCGTGCGCCTCGGCGGCGAGGTCGATGAGCCAGCGCCAGCGGCCCACGTCGCCGCGGCCCTTGCCCAGCGCCCGCTCGATGTCCTCCTCGACCTTGAAGCCCTCCGACGCGCGGGCGACCCGCTCGATCTCCCCGGGCGGCAGCCCGAGCGCCTTGCCCAGCTCGCGGATGGCGCCCTTGGCCCGGTAGGTCGGGAAGGCCGCCACGAGCGCCGAGCGGTCGCGGCCCCAGCGCTCGTGGATGCGCGGGATGAGCACCTGGCGCACGTCGCGCGGGAAGTCGATGTCGATGTCGGGCAGCGCGGTGATCTCCTCGTTGAGGAAGCGCCCGAGGAACAGCTCGTTCTCGATGGGGTCGATGTGCGAGAGGCCCGTGAGGTAGCAGACGATCGACGACACGCTGGACCCCCGTCCGCGCCCGGGCGGCAGCAGCGCGCGCGCCGTGTCCGGCCCGCGGACCTCCACCGCCACCTCGCGCGCGAGCTCGAGGATCTCGTGGTGCAGCACGAAGAACCCGTCCAGCCCGAGGCGGCCGATCAGGCCGAGCTCCTCCTCCAGCCGCGCGGCGGCGCGGTCGCGCAGGCGGTGGCCGGGCGGGTAGCGCGTGTCGAAGACCGCGTGGCAGGTGCCGCGCAGGGTCCGGGCGGCGTCCTCGTCGTCGGCGCCGGGGTAGCGATAGCCCAGGTCGCTCGTCAGGTCGAAGCGCAGCTCGTCGGCCAGGCGCGCCGTCTCGGCCACCGCGTCGGGGTGGTCGGCGAAGCGGGCGGCCATGGCCTGCGGCGAGCAGAGGTCGCTGCCAGCGCCGACGGCCACCGC
>CAXUES010000226.1:0-3560 GCA_964250185.1 uncultured Solirubrobacteraceae bacterium
CTTGATCTGGTCCATCGCGTCGTAGAACACGCGCGTCGCGGTCGCCTTCTTGGCGGCGGCCTCCCTCGTCACGGCCCAAACGCCCGCTCCGGAGGCGACGCCCGCCGCTGCGGCGGAGAGCCCGGTGAAGGCGTTGAGCAGCGAGATGACGACGGGCATGTCCGCGCCGCCGATCGGCAGCACGAGCAGCACGCCGAAGACGCCCGCGAGGATCAGCAGCAGGACGATGATGATCCCGCTCTGCGGCGAGGCGACGATGAGCACGCCGAGCAGCTTGGCGAACGCGACGTTCGAGCCCCAGAAGGAGATCGAGCCGACGATCGCCGAGAAGACGCTGAAGATCACGACGTAGGTCGGCGTGAAGTCGAAGCCGTCGGTCTGGATGAACTCCGACCACGAGATCAGCGCGACCGCGCCGCCGCCGACGCCGTTGAACAGCGCGACCATCTGCGGCATCGCGGTCATCTTCACCTGACGCGCCGCGGGCACGCCGACGGCGGTCCCGATGACGACGCCGAGCACGATGAGCAGGACGTTCTGCAGGTCCTGCACGAGCAGGGTGGCCACCACGGCGAAGGCCATGCCGACGGCGGCGATGCGGTTGCCGCGCACGGCGGTCTTCGGGCCCGTCAGGCCGCTGAGGCCGTAGATGAACAGCGCGAAGGCGACGATGTAGAGGACCGAGCGGAAGTTCGCGTCGGTGAAGACGATGGCGGTGGGGAGGCTCATCGGACGCCCTCCTTGGCCGTCTCCGCATCGACGGCCTCCACCTGCTCCACCGGCTTCTGCTTGAACATCTCGAGCATGCGGTCGGTGACCAGGAAGCCGCCGACGACGTTGATGGTCCCGAAGGCGACGGCGATGACGAGCAGCACGTCGTTGAGGAACCCGTCCGCCCGGCCCGAGGCGAGGATGATGATCCCGCCGAGCACCACGATCCCGTGGATGGCGTTCGTGCCGCTCATGAGCGGCGTGTGCAGCGTGTTGGGGACCTTGGAGATCACCGCGTAGCCGACGAAGCCGGCCAGCACGAGGATCGCGAGGTTCGTGACCAGCATCAGGCTTCGACCTTCCCGTCGCGCGCCACGCAGGCGCCCTTGATGATCTCGTCCTCGAAGTCGAGGGCCAGCTCGCCGTCCTCGCCAAGCATGAGCTCGACGAGGGCCATGACGTTGCGCGCGTAGAGCTGCGAGGCGTGCTCGGGCATCTGCGCCGGCAGGTTGCGCGGCGAGACGATCGTCACGTCGTGCTCCACGGTGGTCTCGCCGGGGGTCGTCAGCTCGCAGTTGCCGCCCGTCTCCCCCGCCAGGTCGACGATGACCGAGCCAGGGCGCATGCCCTCCACCGCGGCGGCGGTGACCAGGCGCGGCGCGGGCCGCCCCGGGACCAGCGCGGTCGTGATGACCACGTCGAAGCCCTTGATGGCGTCCTCGAGGGCCTGCTGCTGCTGGGAGCGCTCCTCCTCGGTCAGCTCGCGGGCGTAGCCGCCCTCGCCCGCGGCCTCGATGCCGAGGTCCAGCCACTTGGCGCCGAGCGACTCGACCTGCTCGGAGGTCTCCGGGCGCACGTCGTAGCCCGTGGTCTGGGCGCCCAGGCGGCGCGCGGTGGCCAGCGCCTGCAGGCCCGCGACGCCGATCCCGAGGACCAGGACCTTGGCCGGCGGGATCGTGCCCGCGGCGGTGGTCAGCATTGGGAAGAAGCGCGTGGCGTGCTGGGCGCCGAGCAGCGCGGCGCGGTAGCCGCCGACGTTGGACTGCGAGGAGAGCGCGTCCATCGACTGCGCGCGCGAGATCCGCGGGATGGCCTCCATGGCGAAGGCGGTCGCGCCGCTGGCGGCGATCTCCTGCAGGCCGTCGGGGTTCCCGCGCGGGTCGAGGAAGCCGACGAGCACCGAGCCGGAGCCGAGCCTCGCGAGCTCCTCGGGCGTCGGCCGGGCGACCTTGGCGACGACGTCGGCGCCCCACGGGTCGCCGATCTCGGCGCCCGCGTCGGTGTAGAGGGCGTCCGGGATGAGCGCCGACGCGCCCGCGCCGGCCTCGACCACGACGTCGACCCCCTTGGCCTTCAGCCGCTTGACGACGTCCGGCACGAGCGCCACGCGGCGCTCATCCGGTTGGACTTCCTTCGGGACACCCAGGCGCATGAGGGTGCCGGAAGCTATCGGACGGGCACCTCGGGCAGCCCGATGACCCGGCTGCCGCGCACCGCGACGGCGAAGCGCCCGGCCAGTCCGCGCTCGCCCACGGCCCGGATGGCGGCCTCGAGGCCGGCCCGGTCGGTGCCGGTGATGACCCAGGCGACCTGCGCGGCGCCCGGCAGCTCGACGGCCGCGACCAGGCCGGTGCCCGGGCCGAGCGTCCGCACGGCGTCGCCGCGCGGATCGAGGGTCTGCAGCGTGCGCCCGTCGGCCCCCATGAGCGCGTACACGCCCGAGGCCTCCGGGCCGCCGCCGAGCAGCGCCGCGGTCTCGTCGACCTGCAGCTGGTCGTAGGTCCCGACGAGCACGCGGGTCGTCTCCGCGAGCTGGGAGCCCTGCAGGCCGCCCTGCGCGGCGGTCAGGCCGAGGTCGCTGAAGCGCTGGCGGGCCGCCCGGCACGTCGAGGCGGCCGGCAGCGTGCACTCCACCCGGATCGGCAGGCGCTTGTCCGACGTGCCGCCGGTGAACGGCGCGGGGAACGAGCCGACCACCGCGGGGACGATGGCCGGGGACTCGTGCTCGTCCCACCAGACGCGGTCGCCCTGACGCACGCGCACGTCGGCGCGGGTGGCGCGGATGCCGTTGACGTAGAGCGACCAGCCGCGGGGCGAGGCGACGTGGGCGCCTCGCTGCAGGAGGCCGAGGGCCGTGTCGTCGGGCCGGGTGCGCGGCGTCGTGTCCACGACGCGCACCGCGCCGAAGTCGCGGGTGACCCGCAGCGACGTCGGACCGGCGCTCGGGCCCTGCCCGAGGCCGCAGCCCGCGGCGCCCACGACGAGGGCGCCCAGGAGGGTGAGCAGGGCGAGGAGACGGCGGTGGGACATCAGCGGCAGCGACCCCTTCGTACCCCTGGCCGCAGGGCCTGGACGGTACTAGGCTCGCGCCCATGACCGTCAACCTCACCCGGATATACACGCGGCAGGGCGACGGTGGCGAGACCCACCTCGGGGACATGTCGCGGGTGCCCAAGACCCACCCGCGCGTGGAGGCCTACGGGGAGACCGACGAGCTCAACGCGCAGCTCGGCCTCGCCCTCGCGCTCGGCGGGCTGCCCGAGGCCTTCGTTCCCTGGATCGGGCGCATCCAGAACGACCTCTTCGACCTCGGCGCCGACCTCGCGGTCCCCCACGGCGGCGACCGGGAGCGCCTGCGGGTCAAGCCGGAGCAGACGACCTGGCTGGAGGAGCGCTGCGACGAGGTCAACGACGACCTGCCGCCGCTGCGGAGCTTCGTCATCCCCGGCGGCACGCCCGGCGCCGCGGCGCTGCACGTCGCGCGGACGGTCTGCCGGCGCGCGGAGCGCCGGGCGCTGCTGGTCACCGACGGCAACCCCGAGGTGGTCCGCTACCTCAACCGGCTCTCC
>CAXUES010000226.1:3570-5624 GCA_964250185.1 uncultured Solirubrobacteraceae bacterium
TCGGCGTGGGCCGCGTGGGAGGTGCACGCCGAGACCATGAACAAGACGGCGATCACCTACCTCAACCGGCTCTCCGACCTGCTCTTCATCCTCTCCCGCGGCGCGGGCACCGACGCGGGCGGCGAGGTCCTGTGGAGCCCGGGCTCCGGGCAGGGCACCCCCGCCGCCGACGCCTGACGCCTGACGCCGCCTCAGGCGTCCGGCGCGAAGTGGGGGTTCTCGATGATCCCCACCACGGAGCCGGCCGCGTCGCGGACCGTCGCCACGCGGATGCCCTCCCCCACCTCGCGCACGTCGGTGTGGGCCGTGGCGCCGGCCTCGAGCAGCGCCGCGTGGGCCTCGGCGCAGTCGGCCACGCCCCAGTAGGCGACGCCGCCGTCCTCAGCGGCCGCGTCGGGATCCAGGCCGAGCTCGTAGCCGCCGACGGAGAAGCCGACGTAGAAGGGCTCGTCGAAGTACGGCTCGGTCCCGAGGACCCCGGCCCACCAGCGCGTGGCGGCGTGGAGGTCCGGAGCGGGGTAGATGGTCGTGCGCAGGCCGAGGAGCATGGGCACGAGCCTTCCAGGCGCCGCCGACGGCGTCTTGGACGGATCGGACGCGTGGTGGGACCATCGCCACGTGGCGGTCCGCTTCACCGAGCACGCCCCGCCCGCGCACCTCGCGGGCCTCGTGGCGCGCGCGTGGACGCTCGAGGCCGGTCCGGTGGCCCCGGGGCCCTGGCGCGTCGTGCCCGACGGGGCCATCGACGTCGTCCGGATCGACGGCGGCGCCCCGGAGCTGGCCGGCCCGGCCACCCACGCGACGCTCAGCGACCTGCCCGCCGGCGCCGTCGTGCGGGGCTGGCGCCTGCGTCCCGGCGCGACCCAGGCGCTCCTCGGCCTCCCCGCCCATGCGCTGCTCGACGCGACGGTGGCGCTCGGCGAGCTGCACGCGCCGCGGCCCCGGCACGGCGCCGACCGGCTCGTCGAGCACGCCCTCGCGCTCCTCGCGCGCCCCGGCGCGCGCACCGCGGGCCTGGCCGCCGAGCTCGGCCTCTCCGAGCGCCAGCTCCTGCGCCGCTTCCGCGCCGCCGTGGGCCTGGGTCCGGCGGCGACGCGGCGCGTGCTGCGCCTGCAGCGCGCGCTCGCGCTGGCGGCGACGGCGCCCATCGAGCTCGCCGAGCTCGCCGCGGAGGCGGGCTACGCCGACCAGGCCCACATGACCAACGACTGGGTCGAGCTCTGCGGCCTGCCGCCGGCCGCGCTGCTGCGCGACCGGCAGGTCGAGCTGGCCTCGGGCGGTTAGGCGCGGCCCTCGGCGGCCGCGCGCAGGCGCTCGAGCTCGTCGGCCGACAGCTCCAGCGTGGCGCCCTCCAGCAGCGCTTCGAGCTGCTGCGGCGAGGTCGCCGAGGCGATCGGCGACGTCACGCCGCGCTGGCCGGCGACCCAGGCGACGGCGACCGCGGCCGGCGTCGTGGAACGCTCCTCGGCCACGGCCTTCACCGCGTCCACGGCGGCCCAGGCCGCGTCGTCGTCGGCGAACTTGCCCACCATCGGCCCGCGGGCGCCCGAGGCGGCCTCGCCGCGGGTGTACTTGCCCGTCAGGAAGCCCGACGCCAGCGCGGCGTAGGGCACGACGCCGAGGCCGCGCTGGACGCAGAGGTCCTGCAGGGCGCCCTCGTAGCGGTCGCGGTCCAGCAGCGAGTAGCCGGGCTGCACGGCCTCGTAGGCGGCCCAGCCGCGCTCCGCGGACAGGTCCAGGGCGGCGGTCAGGCGCTCCGCCGTGTAGTTCGAGGCCGCCAGGTGGCCGACCTGTCCCTCGCGGACGAGGCCGTCGAAGGCCTCCAGCGTCTCCTCCAGCGGGGTCCCGTCGTCGTCCTTGTGGGCGTAGAGCAGGTCGATCTTCTCGACCCCCAGGCGCTCCAGGCAGGCCGCGACGCGCGTGCGGACCTCGTCGGCGCCCAGGCCGGAGCCGAGCATCCCGACCTTCGTGGCGATGATCACGTCGTCGCGGGAGCCGCGGTCGGCGAGCCAGCGGGCCGCCGCCATCGGCCCGTGGCCGTCGTGGAGCGCGAC
>CAXUES010000227.1:0-5599 GCA_964250185.1 uncultured Solirubrobacteraceae bacterium
GGGCGCCCTAGCGCGCGAGCAGGTCCCGCAGGGCGGCCGTGGTCGACCAGAAGGCGATCTCGTCCCAGGGCAGCTCGTCCGGGGCGAACAGGCGGACCTCGGTCGCCTCGGGCGTCGTCTGCGGCTCGCCGAGCACGCGCGCCTCCCAGACCAGCAGCAGGATGCGGTCGTCGGCGCGCGAGTAGAGGCCGACGAGCGCGCCGAGCTCCACGTCGATGCGCAGCTCCTCGCGGACCTCGCGCCGGGCGGCGTCCTCGACGGTCTCCCCGAGGTCCACGAACCCGCCGGGGAACGTCCACAGCCCGGCGCCCGGCGCGAAGCCGCGGCGGATGAGCACGATGCGCCCGTCGGCCGTGCGCGGGATCGCGCAGGCCACCGGCTTGGGGTTGAAGTACGCCTTGAAGCCGCAGTGCGGGCAGCTCAGGCTGCGCGGCAGCGCGACCTCCGGCTCGCGGCCGCAGCGCGGGCAGAAGCGCACCTCGGCCAGGGCGGGGTTGAGGTCGTGAGCGCTCACGCGGCGAGCAGGCCGCGCAGGTGGTCGCCGAGCAGGGTGGCGACCGACGCGCCCGTCATGTGGGCGGGTCCGACGGGGGTGGCCAGGTGCGAGAGGGCCAGGCGCACGACGCACTCCGCGAGCAGCACCGCGTCCTGCGTCGCCAGGCGCGGCCACGTCTCGCGGATGACGCGCGAGAGCCGCGAGACCGCCTCGGCGAGCAGCGGCGCGCCCTCCACCGTGACGAAGGGCAGCAGCTCGTCGGCGCCCTGCGGGGAGACGAGCGCGGCCACGAGCGGGTTGTCGGCGGCGGAGCGCAGGAAGGCGTCGAAGGCGCCGGCCAGCGCGGCGTCCGGGTCGTCGCCGTGGGCGCGCACGGCGGCCTCGACGTCCTGCAGGAAGCGGTCGGCCTCGCGCATGACGCAGGCCTGGCCGAGCTCACGGCGCGAGCCGAACTCGCGGTAGAGCGTCTGGCGGCTGACCCCGGCGGCGCGCGCGACGTCGGCCATGGTGATGTCCCCCCAGGCGCGCCGGTCGAGCTCGGCGCGCAGCGCGTCGAGCAGAACCGTCCGCTGCGCGTCGTAGGCGCGGGAGGTCATGGGAGGGCGCTGCAGCACACGTCGATGGTGACAGCGGCGGGTCCGGCGGCCGGTAGCGTCGCCCGCGTGGCCGGCACCCTGAAGCACACCGTCGTGCACGCGATCCAGCGGCGCGCGCTCAACCCGGGGATCCGCGCGCTGCTCGAGCGCGGCGTGCTGCCGCCGGCCTACGCGCTGCTGGAGACGACGGGGCGCACGTCGGGTGCGCCGCGGCGCACGCCCGTGGGCAACGGGCTCGCCGAGGACGGGCGCACCTTCTGGCTCGTCGCCGAGCACGGCCGGCGGGCGGGCTACGTGCGCAACCTGCTCGCCGATCCGCGCGTGCGCCTGAAGCTGCGCGACGGCGGCCCGCCGCGCTGGCGCACCGGGACCGCGCACGTCCTGGAGGACGAGGACCCGCGCGAACGCCAGCGCGCGATCGCGGGCTCCGACCCGTCGCGCTGGGTCAACGGCTTCGTGGTGCGCACCCTCGGCACCGACCTGCTCGTCGTGCGCATCGACCTGCGCTAGCCCGGCGTCGGCGCGGGCACGACCGGCCGCGGACGGCGGCGTCCCCGCAGCCGGTCGACGAGGCCGGTCACGAACGCCAGCCCGAGGAGCACGACCGCGGCGCCGGCGAGCTCGAGCGGCTCGGGTGCCTCGTCGAGCGCGAGCCACGCCGCGGCGATGCCGACGATCGGGACGAGGAGGGTGAACGGCGCGACCGTCGAGGCCGGGTGGCGGGCCATGAGCCAGGTCCAGCGGCCGTAGCCGAAGAAGGTGGCCACCACCACGACGTAGGCCATGGCGAGCACACCGGAGGCGTCGATCCCCCGGGCGGCGTCCGACCACGCGCCGGTGCCCTCGAGCAGCAGCGAGAGGACGCCGAGCGGGATCGGCGGCACGAGGCTGGACCAGACGATGAGCGCCAGCGGCGCGGGTGGGCGGGCCTTCCGGGTCATGACGTTGCCCAGGCCCCACGACGCGCCGGCCGCGACGCAGGCGAGCAGCGCGAGCAGCGCCACGTCGCCGCCCCGTCCCAGCGCGATGACCGCGATGCCGCCCACCGCGAGCGCCGCGCCTGCGAGCTGGCGCACGGCCGGGCGCTCGCCGAGCAGCACGATCGCGAGCAGGATCGTGAAGACGGCCTGCACCTGCAGGACGAGCGACGCCAGGCCGGCCGGCAGGCCCTGGTCGATGGCCACGAAGAGCAGCCCGAACTGCCCGGCCGAGGTGAACAGCCCGACGCCGACCACCGCCCGCCAGCCGACCTGCGGGCGGCCGACGAGGAAGATCGCCGGGAAGGCGACCAGGACGAAGCGCACCGCGACGAACAGCAGGGGCGGGAAGGACTCCAGGCCGACGTCGATGACGACGAAGTTCAGTCCCCACGCGACGGCGACGGTGGTGGCGAGGAGGGCGTGGCGGAGCGGCATCCGCCGGCAGGCTCCCGTGCGCTCCCGTCAAGCACAAGTTCCGATCTCCGCCACCATCCGTAAGCTGCGCTTCCGCATGCTCGATGTTCGCCGCCTCCGCGTCCTGCTCGAGCTCGCCGAGCAGGGGACGATCGCCGCCACCGCACGGTCGCTGGGGTACTCGCCGCCCGCGGTCTCCCAGCAGCTCGCCGCGCTGGAGCGCGAGGCCGGCGTCGCGCTGCTCGAGCCGGAGGGGCGCGGCCGGCGCCTGACCGACGCGGGGCGCGAGCTCGTTCACCACGCCGCCGCGGTGCTGCGCGAGCTCGAGGCGGCCGAGGCGGCGCTGGCCCGCACCCGGACCGACGTGGTCGGGGAGCTGCGCTGCGCGGCGTTCCCGAGCGCGTTCGAGCACGTCCTCGTGCCCGCGCTCGCGCAGCTCGCCGCCGCCCACCCCGGTCTGCGTCCCGTCGCCCGCGAGCTCGAGCCGGACGAGGCGCTGCCCGCGTTGCGCCGGCGCGAGCTCGACCTCGTGGTCGGCCAGCACTACGCCTTCCGCCCGCAGCCCGACGACCCGGCGCTGGAGCGGGTCGCGCTCTTCGAGGAGCCGGTCCGGCTCGCCGCGCCCGTGGGCCGCTTCCCCGCAGGGCCGGTGGCGATGGGCGACCTCGCCGAGGAGGGGTGGGTCATCGGCCGGACCGGCACGTGGTGCGAGTCGGTGGTGCTGCACACCGCGCGCGCGGCCGGGTTCGAGCCGCGCGCCGCCCACCGCGCGCAGGACTTCGCCGTCGTGCAGGCGCTCGTGGCCCACGGCATGGCCCTCGCCCTGCTGCCCGCGCTGGCCGGGCCGCCGCGCACGGGCGTGGCGCTGCACGAGCTCACCGGGCCGCCCGTCGCCCGGGCGATCTACGCGGCGGTGCGGGCGGGCAGCACGGAGCGGCCGGCGATCCGGGCCGCGCTCGACGCCCTTCAGCGGTAGGCGCTGATCGCCGTGCGCACGCGCGGCTGGCGGCCGTCGACGGTCAGCTCGATCGCGCGCGCCTCCAGCTCGGCGTCGCGGACGGTGAAGCGCTCGGAGCGCTGGCGCTCGTGCTCCTCCCAGGTGGAGACGACGTAGGCCTCCAGGAAGAGATCGGCTTCCTCGCCGTCCTGGAAGAGCCCCCAGCGCCGCGCGCCCGTGCGCCGGCGGATGCGCTCCACGACCCGCATCGCCTCGCGGAACGCCGTGACGCGATCGGCGGGCACGTGCCACTCGACGGTGATGAGCACGGGACCCGCGGCGGGCGCCGCCTCGATGACGAGGTCGGGCTCGGAGTGCTCCCCGAGCGGGGTCAGGTCGACGTCGCTGGAGCGCAGCCGGAAGCGCGCGGTGAGCAGGGCCGAGCCCACGACGAGCCCCGCCGCGGCGATCGCGAAGACCGTCCCGACCGACGTCACGCCGGCCAGCGCGCCCCACAGCACGGCGCCCGCGGCCTGCGAGCCCATGAACACCAGCGTGTAGAAGGCCAGCGCTCGCGCCCGCGCCCACCCCGGGACGAGCACCTGGGCCGAGGCGTTCAGCGAGGAGTTGTTGCCGATCCACGCGCCGCCCGCGAGCACGAGCGCGGGGCCGACGGCCCAGACCGTCCCGCTCAGGCCCACCACGAGCATCGCCGCGGCGAGCACGAGGCTGGAGCCGACGATGAGCGCCTCCACCCCGACGCGGGAGCGCAGCGCCGGCAGCGTCAGCGCCCCGGCGACCGCGCCGATCCCCACCGCGCCGAGCATGAGCCCGTAGCCGCCCGCGCCCAGGCCGAGCTCGTCGCGGGCGATCACCGGCAGGAGCGCCCACAGGGCCGAGGCGAAGGCCATGAAGTGCGCCGCGCGCACGAGCACGATGCGGAAGGACGGCGAGGAGCGCACGTAGCGGAAGCCCGCGCCGATGGCCGACCCGAGGTGCTCGGCCTCGAAGCGCCGCGGCGGCGCCTCGCGCTCCCAGAAGGCCAGCGCGCCGAGCACCGCGACGAAGGAGACCGCGTTGAGGGCGAAGACCGCGCCGGGTCCCGACGCGGTGATGAGCACGCCGCCGATCGCCGGCCCGACCGCCCGCGCGAGGTTGAACGACGTGCCGTTGAGCACCGCGGCCTGGGGGATCTCCTTGCGCGGGACGAGCTCGGGCTGCACCGCCTGCCACGAGGGCGTCACGAACGCCTGCCCGGCGCCGATCGCGAAGGTCAGCACGAGCACGATCCCCGGCGTCACCGCGCCGGCCAGCGTGAGCGCCGTGATGGCCGCCGCGGCGACGAGCATCACCCCCTGCCCGAAGAGCAGGACCCGGCGGCGGTCCAGGATGTCCCCGAGCGCGCCCGAGGGCAGCGCGAGCAGGAACACGGGCAGCGAGGTCGCCGTCTGCACGAGGGCGACGAGCAGCGGCGAGCCGCCGAGGTCGCCGATGAGCCACTGCGCTCCGACCGTCTGCATCCACGTGCCGACGTTGGAGGCGAACTGCGCGGCGAAGAGGATCCGGAACGCGCGGTGGCGCAGCGGCGCCCAGGCGGTCGGTCGCGCCGTGGGCGCGGTGGGGGAGGACGTCGCCATCGGGTCGCGGCGAGCCTAGGGCCGTGCGCCGGGTGGCGGCCCTAGCGGCGGCGGGCGAGCAGCGTGACGGCCGTCGTGGTGGTGCTCGTGCCGCCGCGCGCCACGACGAGGCGGCTGCGCAGCGACCCGCGCCGGGTCACGAGCGACCTGGTCGCGCGCGTGAGGGGGAGCGTCAGCGTGCGGCGCGCGCCCGGCGCGAGCCGGTAGGACGCCGACCCGTACCGCGTCGCCCGCGCGACGGGGCCCACGCGAGCGCGCAGCGCGATGCTCCCCGCGCACGGACCCGCGGTGGAGCAGCGCAGCGCGATGCGCACGCGGCCGCGGGCGTCGAGGCGCAGGCGCCGGACGGTCGTCGTGGCCTGGCCGGGCGTGGTCGCTCCCGGCGCCATCGTCGGCGGGGTCACCGGCGTCGGGCCGGTGCCCGGCGCGGAGACCGGCGTGGTCGTCGCCGGTGCGGGCGTCGTCGCGGTGGAGGTCGCGGGCGTGGTCGGCGTGGTGGTGGGTGGCGTGCCGCCGCCGCCCGGGCCCTGCGGTGGGTC
>CAXUES010000228.1:0-2120 GCA_964250185.1 uncultured Solirubrobacteraceae bacterium
ATGCCCTTGCCGAACTCGATGTCGAACTCCGCCTGGCGGAACGGCGCGGCGACCTTGTTCTTGACGACCTTCACGCGGACGCGGTTGCCGACGGCCTCCGTGCCCTCCTTGAGGGTCTCGATGCGGCGGATGTCCAGGCGGCAGGACGAGTAGAACTTCAGCGCGCGGCCGCCCGGCTGGGTCTCCGGCGAGCCGAACATGACGCCGACCTTCTCGCGGATCTGGTTGGTGAAGATGCACATCGTCTGCGTGCGGTTGAGGTTGCCCGCGAGCTTGCGCATCGCCTGGCTCATCATGCGCGCCTGCAGACCGACCGTCTGATCGCCCATCTGCCCCTCGAGCTCGGCACGCGGTGTGAGCGCCGCCACCGAGTCGATGCAGACCACGTCGACCGCGCCGGAGCGCACGAGCATGTCGGCGATCTCCAGGGCCTGCTCGCCGTAGTCGGGCTGGGAGACGAGCAGCTCGTCGATGTCCACGCCGATGGCCTGGGCGTAGAGCGGGTCCATCGAGTGCTCCGCGTCGATGAACGCGCACACGCCGCCGAGCTTCTGCGCCTCGGCGATGACGTGGTAGACGAGCGTGGTCTTGCCCGCGGACTCCGGGCCGAAGAGCTCCACGACGCGGCCGCGGGGCAGTCCGCCGATGCCGAGCGCGAGGTCCAGGGCGAGCGCGCCCGTGGGGATGGCGGCGACCTTCACCTGGGCGCCCTCGTCGCCCATGCGCATGACGGAGCCCTTGCCGAACTGGCGCTAGATCTGCGTGAGCGCGCCCTGCAGGGCGGCGTCCTTGGCCTTGGCGGCCTTCTCTTCTGCTGCGGCGGTGGTTGCGGCGGGGGGCATGAGCGGGCGGTTCCTCTCGTCGGGCTCGGGTCGGGTGGCTGACCCGGACGCACATGATGGGCGGCGGGTCGGACGGAACCGGACCGTAAGCCGGGGGCGCGTCACGGCTCCACACCCGGAGCGCGCAGCTCTGCACCGCCGAGCGCGCGGGACGCACGCGCGCCGGGCGCCCTAGGACGGCGACCCGGGCGCCCGCACCGTGACCAGCGGCTCGTGCTCCGCCCCGCCCGCCGCGAGCACGCTCGACACGAGCGACACGCCCGTGCCGCGCACGGCGACGTCCGGCACCGGCAGCAGGTCGTAGGTCCGCGGCACCTCGCCCCGGCGCAGGCGCGCCACCGTCACGTGCGGGCGGAAGTGGCGGCGCTCCGGCTCCCAGCCGGTCACCCCGGCCACCGCGGTGGCCACCCGCCGCTGCAGCGCCGCCAGCGCGCCGTCGGGATCGGCCACCTCGACGGTGAGCACGTTGGGCCGGCGCTCCGGGAGCCACAGCCGCCCGGCGACCGCGAGCGGCCCGGGCCACGACCCGTCCGCGACCGCGTCCCCCAGCACCTCCGCGACCGCGTCCGCCTCGTCGCGCGTGCGCGTCCCGAGGAAGGCGAGGGTCAGGTGCAGCTCCCCCAGCACGCGCATCGCCCGGTCGCGGGCCAGCGCCCGGTGCGCCCAGCCGCGCAGCGCGTCCTGGGTCGCGTCGGCCAGGTCGAGGGCGACGAAGAGCCGCACGCGCCCGTGACGGGGTCAGTCGTGCTCGCCGGCCAGCAGCCGGCGCACGAGGTGCAGCGCGACCACGAGCGAGCGCCCGCGCACGTCCGCACGGCTCCCCGGGAGGCGCAGCGTCCGGGTCAGCGCCCCGTCGGGGCCCGCGACCGAGAAGCAGACGTGGCCCACGGGCTTCGCCTCGGTGCCGCCGCCCGGGCCGGCCACGCCGGTGATGCCCACGCCGACGTCGGCGCCGAGCCGCGACCGGGCGCCCTCCGCCAGGGCCACGGCGACCTCCTCGCTCACCGCCCCCACGCGCTCGATGAGCGAGGCGTCCACGCCGGCCAGGGCCGTCTTGGCCGCGTTGGAGTACACGACGACGCCCCCCTGCACGTAGGCCGAGGAGCCCGCGCGCTCCGTCAGCCGACCGGCCAGCAGGCCGCCCGTGCACGACTCCGCCGTGGCGATCGTCCACCCGCGCGCGAGCAGCCCGTCCGCCACGAAGGCGGCCGGTGAAGTCGAAAAAGCCCTGCTGCCCGCCGTCCGGCAGGGACGCCGCCGCCGTGACGATCGTGCCCT
>CAXUES010000228.1:2130-2576 GCA_964250185.1 uncultured Solirubrobacteraceae bacterium
CGTCCGCCACGAGCTCGTCCACCGAGCGCCCGTCGTCGGAGAAGAGCGTGTCGCCGTGGCGGGCGCGGATCGCCGCCACCAGCCCGTCGTAGGCGTCCTGCGCGGGCGGCTCGAAGCGGGTGACGACCTCGAGCTCGCCGCCCCGCAGGCACGTCGTGACCTCCAGGCCCGCCAGGGCGTCGTCGCCCACGTCGCGCAGGGTCGCGGCGATCTCCGACTCCGGCGTCCCGAACAGGCGGAGCATCCCCTCGCGCAGCTCCACGGCGCCCGCGATGGCCATCCGGAACGCCTCCGCCTCCAGCGCCTCGGGCCACATGCCCTGCAGCTCGCGCGGCGGACCCGGCAGGACGAGCACGGTCGGGCCGTCGCGACCCTCCGCCACCGGACAGGCCTCTCGCAGGACCAATTCGCCAAAGCGCTCCGCATCCCGCTCGCCACCCTGCCCG
>CAXUES010000228.1:2586-5575 GCA_964250185.1 uncultured Solirubrobacteraceae bacterium
GCGACCCTCCGCCACCGGCACGACGAGCCCCGGCGCGGTGCCGACGGGCTCCAGGACGGTGGCCCCGTCCGGGACCCACGCCTGCTTGCGCGTCGCCGCGGCCAGCGCCTCGGGATCGCGACCGGCCAGCCGGGCTTGGAGCGGGGCGACGATCGCGGCGATCCGCCCCTCCAGCGCCTCGTCGAGGACGCTCTCGCGGCCCTGGAAGCGTCCCACGACCGCGGCGGTGAGGTCGTCGGCGGTCGGTCCCAGCCCGCCCGAGGTGATGATGAGGTCCAGGCCCTGGCCCGCGAGGAAGCCGAGCGCCGCCTCGAGGTCCTCCGGCCGGTCGCCCACGACGTCGATGTGCGCGGGATCGACGCCGAGCTGCAGGAGCTGCTGCGCCAGCCACGGCCCGTTGGCGTCGGCGACCTGGCCCGTGAGGACCTCGGTGCCCGTGACGACGATCCCCGCCCGCGCGCTCATGCCGCGCAGTCCGGGATCGCGTCGCCGCGCAGGCGCGTCGTGCGGGTCGGCGTGATCGCGTAGCCCACGGGCCCGTCGCTGGCGGGGACGGCGCGCGTGCGGCCGTTGATCCGCAGGCGCACGGCGTTGTTGCCCAGGCCGATGACGAAGCGGCTGGAGCTGTAGGTCGGCTGGGCCTCGCCCGCGTTGAGGGTCACGCCGTCGATGATCGCGCCGCGGCGCCGGTCGCGCAGGCAGACGAACACCTCGCCGGTGGGGACGACCTGGAGGCGCACCGTGCGCGGACGTGCGGCGCGCCGGCGCGTGGTCGTGCTCCGGCGAGGCGTCGTCGCGGCCGGCGTGGTCGTCGTCGCCCCGCCCGTCGGGACCGTCGCGTCGTCGTCGTCGCCCCGGCTGCGCCCCAGCGCGATGAGCGCGGCGACCAGGCCGACGACGAGCAGCGCCACGAGGATGTCGCGACCCAGCCGGGAGCCGCCTCCCCCACCCGGGCCGCCTGCGCCCCCGGCGCGACGCGAGCCGCCGCGGCCCGGCTTGCCGGCGCGCGGCGGGGAGATCGGGCGCAGCTCCTGGTCGGAGAGGCGCTCGTGGCGCACCTTGTACTCGTCGACGAGCAGGCGCGCGTCGAGGCCGAGCGCCTCGGCGTAGGTCCGCAGGAAGCTCTTGACGTAGGTCGGGCCCGGGAGCAGCTCCCACTCCTCGTCCTCCAGCGCGCGGAGGTACTTCGCCCGGATCTTGGTCGCCGACTCGACGTCGGCGATGTCCAGCCCCGAGCGCTCGCGCGCCGAGCGCAGCGTGGCTCCGATCTCCGGCATCCGGGGTCGAGGCTACTCGGCCGGGTCCGTCGGCTCGGACGGCTCCGGCGGCAGCTCGGGCACGACCGGGAGCTCCAGCGGGGCGGCGTCCACCTCGGGCTCCTCCTCGCCCCCGCCCGCGAGCGCGGCGAGCACCCGCGGGAGGTCCATCGCGCTGACGAGCACGGACCGCGGCTTGGAGCCCTCGTAGCCCGAGATGACCCCGCGGCGCTCGAGCATGTCCATGAGGCGGCCCGCGCGGGTGTAGCCCAGGCGCAGGCGCCGCTGGAGCATCGACGTCGACGCCGTCCCCATCTCCACCACGAGCTCGATCGCCTCGCCGAGGAGCGGGTCCTCGTCGGGATCGAAGCCGCCCTCGCCGTCCTTGTTGGCGCCGCTGTCCTCGGCCTCCACCTCGGCGAGGAGGTCCTCGCGCAGCTCGGGCTCGCCCTGGCCCGCCCAGAACTCCGTGAGCTGGGCGATCTGCGGCTCGTCGATGTACGCACCCTGGATGCGGTGCAGCTTGGAGGAGCCCACCGCGGAGAAGAGCATGTCGCCCATCCCCAGCAGCGACTCCGCGCCGTTCTGGTCGAGGATCACGCGCGAGTCGGTCTGCGAGGAGACGCTGAAGGCGATCCGCGACGGGACGTTGGCCTTGATCATGCCCGTGATGACGTCCACGCGCGGGGACTGCGTGGCGAGCACGAGGTGGATGCCGACCGCGCGCGCCTTCTGGGCGATGCGGATGATCGAGTCCTCCACGTCGGCGGGCGCGACCATCATCAGGTCGGCGAGCTCGTCGATGACGCAGAGGATGTAGGGGAGCGCCGCCTCGCCCTTGCCCACGCGGTGACGGTTGAGCTCGGTGAGCGACCGGGTGCGGGCGACGGACATGACGCCGTAGCGCCACTCCATCTCCTTGACGAGGTTCTGCAGCGCGTTGGCCGCCGCCCGCGGCGAGGTGATGACCGGCGTGAGGAGGTGCGGCACCGCCTCGTAGTGGTTGAGCTCGACCTGCTTGGGGTCGACGAGGATGAGGCGCACCTGGTCCGGCGTGGAGCGCAGCAGGATGCTCGAGAGCATCGCGTTGATGCAGCCCGACTTGCCCGCGCCGGTGGTGCCCGCGACGAGGATGTGCGGCATCTTGGCCAGGTCGGCCGGGATCGCCTTGCCCGAGACGTCCTTGCCCAGCCAGACCGTCAGCGGCGAGGAGCCCTCGGGCACGGGGCCCAGGACGTCGCCGAGCGTGACCATCTTGCGCTTGAGGTTCGGGACCTCGACGCCCACGGCGGTCTTGCCGGGGATCGGGGCGAGGATGCGGATGTCCGTCGCGGCCAGCGCGTAGGCCAGGTCGTCCTTCATCTGGGCGACCTTGGACATCTTGATCCCGGGCGCGAGCTTGAGCTCGTAGCGGGTGATGTGCGGGCCGGCGACCGTGCCGACGACCTGCGCGTCCACCCCGAAGTGGCCCAGCGCCTCGAGCAGGCGGCGGGCGGTCTCGGCCTGCCCGGCGGTGTCCGGGCGGGCGTCCTCGGGCGAGGAGCGCTTGAGCATCGAGCGCACGTCGGGCAGGTGCCAGTCCGTGGCGCCGTCGAGGTCGAGCGCGCCCTGCTCGAAGGCCGCGGCCTGCTCCTCGGCCGACAGCTTCGGGAGGATCGGCTCGTTGGGCAGGACGGGGCGCTCGCGGACGGGCACCTCGGCGACGGGCTCGGGCTCGGGCTCGGGCGGCGCGA
>CAXUES010000229.1:0-3240 GCA_964250185.1 uncultured Solirubrobacteraceae bacterium
CGCTCGAGGATCTCGTAGATCGGCGTGGCCTCCTCCCGGCGCAGCGCCATGAACATGCGCGGCATCACGGGGAAGTGGAAGGCCATGTGGCACTCGTCGCCGTCGCCGAAGTACTCAACGACGTCCTCGGGCCACTGGTTGGCCTCGGCCAGCAGGACCTTGTCGGGGTACTCCGCGTCCACCGTGGCGCGGACCTTCTTGAGGAAGTCGTGGGTCTCCTGGAGGTTCTCCCCGTTGGTCCCCTCGCGCTCGTAGAGGTAGGGCACCGCGTCGAGGCGGAAGCCGTCCAGGCCGAGGTCCAGCCAGAAGCGCAGCGCGTCGAGCATGGCCTCGTGGACCTGGGGCTCGTCGTAGTTGAGGTCGGGCTGGTGGGAGAAGAAGCGGTGCCAGAAGTACGCGCCCCGGACCGGGTCCCAGGTCCAGTTGGAGACCTCGGTGTCGGTGAAGATGATGCGCGCCTCGGAGTACTTCGAGTCGTCGTCCTCCCACACGTACCAGTTGGCCTTCGGGCCGTCCGGCCCACCCGAGCGCGACTCCTGGAACCACGAGTGGTCGCTGGAGGTGTGGTTCATGACGAGGTCGGCGATCACGCGGATGCCGTGCTCGTGGGCGGCGTCGATGAACGCCTTGACGTCGGTCATCGTCCCGTAGTCCGGGTGCACGGCGTAGAAGTCGGCGATGTCGTAGCCGCCGTCGCGCAGCGGGCTCTCGAACATCGGCAGCAGCCAGATGCAGTTCACGCCGAGCCACTGCAGGTAGTCGAGCTTCTCGGTCAGGCCGCGGAAGTCCCCCGAGCCGTCGCCGTTGCCGTCGTAGAAGCCACGCAGGTGGATCTCGTAGAAGACGGCGGTCTTGAACCACAGGGGCTCGGACTCGAACCAGTGGCCCGAGGACGAGCCGCCCCACTGCGAGGGCGTCGAGCTCATCGGAGCACCTCCAGCACGTGGGCGGCGCCGCCCTCGAGGCGGACGTAGTTGCGGCCGAGGCCCCAGTCGATGGGCTCCGAGCCCTCCACGAGGAGGTCGCGGACGCGGAAGCTCGGCGGGAGGCCTGATTCGTAGGGCACGACGGCGAGGCCTTCCTGGGGGGTGCGGGGATCGAGGTTGACCACCACGATGAGCGCATCATCGTCGGTCACCTTCGTGTAGGCGATGAGCGACTCGTTCTCGGTGCCCATGAAGCGCACCGAGGCGAGGTCCCGCAGGGCGGGGTGCGCCCGGCGGATCGTGTTGAGGCGCTGGACGACGGTGAGCAGCGGGCCGTCCAGGGCGCGCTCCTTGGCCTCGTACTTCTCCGAGTCCAGGTACTCCTCCGAGCCCGGCCGCACCGCGACGTCCTCGAAGGACTCATAGCCCGAGTAGATGCCGTAGGTCGGGCTGAGCGTCGCGGCGAGCACCAGGCGCGCGTGGAACTGCCCCGGCCCGCCGAGCTGGAGCTGCTCGGTGAGGATGTCCGGCGTGTTGACGAAGAAGTTCGGCCGGTAGTAGTCCTGCATGCCGGAGAAGCCCAGCTCGACGACGTAGTCGATGAGCTCCTGGCGGCTCTGCTTCCACGTGAAGTACGTGTAGGACTGGCTGAAGCCGACCTTCGCGAGCGTCCGCATCATCGCCGCCTTGGTGAAGGCCTCGGCCAGGAAGACGGTGTCGGGCGCCTCGGCCCGGATCGTCGCGATGAGCCACTCCCAGAAGGCCAGCGGCTTGGTGTGGGGGTTGTCGACGCGGAACACGCGGACGCCGAGCGACACCCAGTGGCGCACGACGGCCAGGAGCGCGTCCCACAGCCCGCGCCAGTCCGGCGAGTCCCAGTCGACGTTGTAGATGTCCTGGTACTTCTTCGGCGGGTTCTCGGCGAACTTCAGCGTGCCGTCGGGCCGGCGCTGGAACCACTCGGGGTGCTCCGTGAGCCAGGGGTGGTCCGGCGAGCACTGGATGGCGAAGTCCAGCGCGATGTCGATGTCGTGCTCGCGCGCCGTGGCGATGAGCGTGCGCAGCTCCTCCTCCGTGCCGAGCTCGGGGTGGATGGCGTCGTGGCCGCCCGTGGCGTCGCCGATCGCCCAGGGCGAGCCGGGGTCGCCGGGCGCCGCGGTCAACGCGTTGTTGCGGCCCTTGCGGTTGGCCAGGCCGATGGGGTGGATCGGCGGCAGGTAGAGGACGTCGAAGCCCAGCTCGGCCAGGCGCGGGATCTGCGTCGTGACGCCGGCGAAGCCGCCCCAGGAGCGCGGGAAGAGCTCGTACCAGGCGCCGACGCGGGCGAGCTCGCGGTCCACGTCGAGGTCCAAGGGCTTGGCCAGGCGGGTGACGTGGGTGCGCTCGGCGACCGCGTCGACGGCGTGGGCGACCGGCGCGGAGAGGCCCTGGTCGAGGTCCCACCCCTCCAGCGCGGCCGACAGGACGCGGCGCAGGTCCTCCTCGGTGGCGCGGGCGAGCGCCCGCTCCACGAGCAGGCGGCCCTCGGAGAGCTCCCCGGAGAGGTCGTCCTGGCCCGCCTCCACCTTGCGGTCCACCTCGCGCCGCCAGGTGGCGAAGGTGTCCGTCCAGGCCTCGACGGTGTAGGTCCACGGGCCGACGCGGTCGGGGCGGAAGAGGCCCTCGTAGCGGTTGCCGCCGTGGTCGGGCTCCACCCAGCGCATGGGCGCCTCGCGCCAGGCGCTGTCGCCCGGGCCGCGGTAGCGCACGACGGCGCGCAGGACGTCGTGGCCGTCGCGGAAGACGTCGGCGGCGACGAGCACGACCTCGCCGACCGAGCGCTTGGCCGGGTAGCGGCCGCAGTCGATCATCGGCTCGGGCCGTTCGATCTGGATCCGGGGGGGCGGCAGGCGGTGATCGGGGTCGGGCATCGACTCCATGCCGTGCCCGCACGGGACAGCGGTCATGCTTCGAGGTCGTGAAGAGCCCCACCGGATCCCCGAGCCGCGCGAGCGGCGTCCAGCTGCACCTGACCTCGCTGCCCGACGGCCGCCTCGGCCCGTCGGCCCGCGCCTGGGTCGACTGGCTGGCCGCCGCGGGGCAGACCTACTGGCAGGTCCTGCCGCTCGGGCCGCCGGACAGGTACGGGTCGCCCTACAAGGCCGCCAGCGCGTTCGCCTGCTGGCCGGGGTTCCTCGAGGACCCCTCCGCGGAGGTCGCGCCGGAGGAGGAGGAGGCGTTCCGCGCCAAGCACGCCTACTGGATCGAGGGCTGGGAGCGCCACGCCGGCGAGGGCGCCGTGGCCGACCAGGTCCGCTTCGACCGGGAGTGGGCC
>CAXUES010000229.1:3250-4596 GCA_964250185.1 uncultured Solirubrobacteraceae bacterium
GCAGGGCGTGCAGATCGTGGGCGACGTGCCGATCTACGTCGCCCCCGACGAGGCCGACCAGCGCACGTGGCCCGAGCTCTTCCGGGACGGCGTGCAGGCCGGCGCGCCGCCCGACGCCTACACCGCCGACGGCCAGCTCTGGGGCAACCCCATCTACGACTGGCCCAAGCTCCAGTCCCGCGGCTACCGCTGGTGGATCGAGCGCCTGCGGCGGACCTTCGACCTCGTCGACCTCACCCGGATCGACCACTTCCGCGGGTTCGTCTCCTACTGGTCGGTGCCCGCGCAGGACACCACGGCGCGCGGCGGGACGTGGAAGCGCGGGCCGGGGCGCGCGGTCTTCGAGGCCTGCACCGAAGCGCTCGGGCGGCTCCCCGTCCTCGCCGAGGACCTCGGCGTCATCACCCCGCCCGTGCGCCGCCTGCGCGAGTCGCTCGGCTTCCCGGGGATGCTCGTGCTGCAGTTCGGCCTGGATCCGGACGACACGGCCTCGCCGCACCGGCCGGAGAAGCACACCGAGGACAAGTGGCTGTACGTGTCCACGCACGACTCCGACACCGCGGCGGGCTGGTACGCCGACCAGCCCGCGCGGGTGCAGGAGGGCATGGCCGCGGCACTGCGCGACGCGGGGCTGGACGACGACGTGCGCGAGCCGCACTGGGCGCTCATCCGCCTGGCGTTCTCCTCGATCTGCCCCACGGCGATGCTCGCCGCGCAGGACGTGCTCGGGCTGGGCTCGGAGGCGCGCATGAACGTGCCGGGGACCAAGGGCGCGTCGTGGAAGTGGAAGCTCGAGGAGGGGCAGCTCACCGACGCGCACGCCGCGCGGCTGCGCGAGGTCACCGAGGCAGCCGGACGGCTCGCCGGCTAGGTGGAGGGCCTGCTCGCCCTGGGCGACTCGATCACCTACGGCGAGGGCGACGTGGCCCTCGGCGTCGACGCGCGCTCGTGGGCGCTGTGGCTGGCCATGGCGCTCGAGCTGCCCTACACGAACCTCGCGGTCCCGGGTGCGGTGGCCGGCGACGTCGTGGCGGGCCAGCTGCCGCGCGTGCGGGGCGGGTTCGCGCTGGGCTGCGTGTACGTGGGGGTCAACGACGTGCGGGCGCCGGGGTTCGCCCTCGACGCCTTCGCGCGCGACCTGGAGGCCGTCCTCGACGCGATCGCGCCGGTCTGCGGGGCGCTGCTCGTGGCGACGATCCCGCTCGACCTGGGACGGCCGCGCGCGGGGGCGAAGGTCGCCGACGCCAACGCGTCGATCCGGGCGGCCGCCGCGCGGCACGGCGCGGCGGTCATGGCGCTGGACGACCTGCGCGGGTGGGAGCTCCTCCTGCCCGACGCCGTGCACC
>CAXUES010000229.1:4606-5569 GCA_964250185.1 uncultured Solirubrobacteraceae bacterium
GCACCCGACGGCCCTGGGCCAGCTCGAGCTCGCCGACCGCGCGGCCGCGGCGCTGGGGACGGGCGTGCGGCCGAGCGCGCTGGCGGCACCGGACCGCTCCCGCGGCGGCCGCGCGCGCCACGCGCGGCACTGGGGCTGGGCCTGGGTCCTCGAGGCGCGACGGCGGGCGCGCTCGTGAGGCGCGTGCCGCGGGGGATCACCGTCGCGCCGGGCGCCCGCGTGGGCCGCGGCGTGCGCTGGGAGCGCTGGCCGGGCGCGGCCGTGCGCCTGGGGCCCGACAGCTGCCTCGGCGACGACTGCCGCGTGCGGGCCTTCGGCGGGGCGATCGTCCTGCACCGCGGCGCGATCGTCGGCGCGGGCTCGTGGCTCACCGCGCACGCGGGGATCGAGATCGGCCCGGGCGCGCGCCTGGGCGACGGGGTCGCGCTCTTCGACTTCGACCACGTCCACGCGGACCCCGACCTCCCGATCCGCGTGCAGGGCCTGGACGCCGCGCCGATCGTCATCGGGGCCGGCGCGGTGCTCGGGCCGGGCGCCGCGGTGCTGCGCGGGATCCACGTCGGGGAGGGCGCGGTGGTCGGCGCGCACGCGGTCGTGACGCACGACGTGCCGGCGGGCGCGCGGGTGGTCGGCGTGCCGGCGCGGGCGCCGGACGACCCGCGGCCGGCGCCGGGCACGGAGCTCGTGCGCGGGCGCCCGGGCGGGAAGCGCCGCAAGCGCCCCGCCGCCTCGTAGGGGCGTGGGCTGGATGGACTTCGCAGTGGAGACGTCGATCCGGCCCACCCCCCAGTAGCGTCCGCGCCCATGCCCGTCTTCCTCGTCACCGGCGCCTCCAGCGGGATCGGCGAGGCCGCAGCGCGGCGCTTCGCCCGCGAGCCCGACGCCCGCCTGGTCCTCGTCGCCCGCCGCGGCGACCGCCTCGAGGCGCTCGCCGCCTCGCTGCCCTGCCCCGCCACCCAGGTC
>CAXUES010000230.1:0-5566 GCA_964250185.1 uncultured Solirubrobacteraceae bacterium
GCCGCCGAGGACCTCTGCATCGGTTCGCGGGCGGGCTACTACGACGGCGCGGGCGCGCTGCGCGACCTCGTGCAGAACCACATGCTCCAGCTGCTGTGCCTGCTGACCATGGAGCCGCCCGTGGACTTCTCCGCCGACGAGGTCCGCACGGAGAAGGTCAAGGTCCTGCGGGCGATCGCGCCGCCGCCGCCCGAGCGCACCGCGCGCGGGCAGTACACCGCGGGCATCGAGGGCGCCGAGGAGGTCGTGGGCTACCGCGAGGAGGAGGGCGTCCCGGAGGACTCCGAGACGGAGACCTACGCCGCGCTGCTGCTCAACGTGCAGAACTGGCGCTGGGCCGGCGTGCCGTTCTACCTGCGCACGGGCAAGCGCCTGGCCCGCAAGGTCACCGAGATCGCGGTGACGCTCAAGCCGGTCCCCCACCTCGCCTTCGGCCCGGAGGGCTCGGCCGGCGCGCAGCCCAACCAGGTCGTCTTCACCGTGCAGCCCAACGAGGGCGTCACCGTGAGCTTCGGGGCCAAGATCCCCGGCTCGCGCATGCGCATCCGCACGGTGAACATGGAGTTCCTCTACGGCACGAGCTTCCTCTCGCAGTCGCCCGAGGCCTACGAGCGGCTCATCGGCGACGCGATGAAGGGCGAGGCCACGCTCTTCACCCGCAACGACGAGGTCGAGGCGCAGTGGAACATCATCGACCCGGTGCTCAAGTCCTGGGCGCGGGGCGAGGTGCCGCTGGGCGAGTACGCCGCCGGGACGCAGGGGCCCGACGACCAGGCCGGCTCGGTGCTCGAGGACGACGACGCCTGGCGCGTCATCTGATGGAGGCCTGATGGCGGCCGTCAACGACCTGCTCTGGCGCGGCCAGGGGACGACGCCGGGCGCGGTGGAGGCGCAGCTGCGCCGCCTGCTCATCGAGGCCCACCAGCGCGACGCCAACGTCGTCCCGGCCCGGGCGATCAACCTCGTCTGCATCGTCGATGCGGCCTTCGCCGGGGAGATCGCCAACCGGCTGCGCGGCATCGGGCGCTCCTTCGCCTCGCGCACCATCGTCCTGTCGATCTCCCCGCGGCGGACGAGCATGGACGCCACGGCGACCATCACCGCGCCCGAGGCCGACCAGGAGGGCGCCGGCATCGCCGAGGGCGGCGGCGGGCCGATCCGCGAGACGATCGTGGTGGAGATCGGCGACCGCCACCTGCGCAACGCGGCGGGGATCGTCGACGCGCTCGTGGCCACCGACGTGCCCACGATGGTCTGGTCGCCCCACGGGCACCCCGAGGCCGTCGACGAGCTGCGCCTGCTCGCCCAGATCGCGCTGTACGACTCCTCCGACGAAGTCGACGCCGCCGACTCCCTCAGCCGCGCGATCGAGCTCATGGACGACACCTACGTCGTCGACCTCGCGTGGCTGCGCTCCACCCCGTGGCGCGAGCGCCTGGCCGGGGCCTTCGACGCACCCGGCTGGCGCGAGGAGCTCGGGCGCATCCAGTCGATCAAGGTCCACCACCACCCGACCTCCGAGGCCGCGGGCCTGCTGCTCATCGGCTGGTTCGCCTCCCGGCTGGGCTGGCGCACCTCGCGCCTGACCCGCCGCCACTCGGTGGAGCTGCTCTCCGGCCGGGCCAACGCGCCCAAGCAGGAGATCCGCATCGAGCTCGCGCCGGACGACTCGATGCAGGTGCGCGGGCTCTCCAAGGTCGAGGTGGCCACCTCGGGCGGGCGCCGGCTGGAGCTCGGCCGCGGGGAGGGCGGCCTGCGCGCCGCGGAGACCGACCGCCGCGGCCGCCGCCGCGAGTGGACGATCATCGGCGCCTCCCGCGGCGAGGCGGGCATCCTCGAGGAGGGCATCCGGCAGGCCCTGCTGCGCGATCCGATCTACCGCCCGGCGCTCCTGGCCGCCGAGGCGCTGATCGGCCGGCGCGCTTGACGCCTCAGGGAACATCCGCGCCATGACGACGACGTCCGACGTGCCGCTCGGCGGCACGCCGTTCCCGCCCATCGCGGACTACGCCTTCCTGTCGGACTGCGAGACGAGCGCCCTGGTGGCGCCCAACGGCAACGTCGAGTGGATGTGCCTGCCGCGGATGGACTCGCCGTCGGTCTTCGGCGCGATGCTCGACCGCTCCGCGGGCTCCTTCCGCCTGGGCCCGGCCGAGCAGGCCGTGCCCGCCGGCCGGCGCTACCTGCCGGGCACGATGGTCATGGAGACGACGTGGGGCACGCGGACGGGCTGGCTCATCGTCCGCGACCTGCTGCTCATCGGCCCCTGGCACCACGAGCACGACCGCTCCCGCACCCACCGCCGCTCCCCCACCGACTACGACGCCGACCACGTGCTGCTGCGGATGCTGCGCTGCGTCAACGGGTCGGTGGAGATGAACATGGAGTGCGAGCCCGTGCTCGACTACGGCCGCAAGCGCGTGCGGTGGGAGTACGAGGGCGACGGCTACCACCGGGCGACGGCCACGGCCGAGGGCTGCGAGCTGGGCCTGACGCTGACCAGCGACCTCAACCTCGGCTTCGAGGGCCCGCAGGCCCGCGCGCGCACGACGATGCGCGACGGCGACGTCGGCTTCGTGGCGCTGTCGTGGTCCGAGCACGGCGGGCCGACGACCTACGAGGAGGCCTACGCCGCCCAGGTGCGCACCGCCGACTACTGGCACGAGTGGCTCTCCCACGGCGAGTTCCCCGACCACCCGTGGCGCGAGCACCTGCAGCGCTCGGCGCTCACGCTGAAGGGCCTGACCTACGCGCCGACGGGGGCGATGGTCGCCGCGGCCACGACGTCGCTGCCGGAGGACCCCGGCGGCGAGCGCAACTGGGACTACCGCTACTCGTGGGTGCGCGACTCGACCTTCATGCTCTGGGGCCTCTACACGCTCGGCTTCGAGTGGGAGGCCAACGACTTCTTCTTCTTCATCACCGACGTCGCCTCGGGCGACGAGGACCTGCAGGTGATGTACGGCGTCGGCGGCGAGCGCCAGCTCGACGAGGCCGAGCTCGACCACCTCTCGGGCTACGACGGCGCGAGCCCCGTCCGCATCGGCAACGACGCCTACTCCCAGCAGCAGCACGACGTCTGGGGCGCGCTGCTGGACTCGATCTACCTGCACACCAAGTCGCGCGACCAGCTCCCCGAGCACGTCTGGCCGATCTTGGTCAAGCAGGTCGAGATGGCCATCAGCCACTGGGACAAGCCCGACCGCTCCATCTGGGAGGTCCGCGGCGAGCCGCAGCACTTCACCTCCAGCAAGGTCTTCTGCTGGGTGGCCTGCGACCGCGGCGCGCGCCTGGCCCGCCTGCGCGGCGACGACCCCCGCGCGGAGCGCTGGCAGGCCGCCGCCGACGAGATCCACGAGGACATCTGCACCAACGCCGTCGACGAGCGCGGCGTCTTCGTGCAGCACTACGGGACCAAGGCGCTGGACGCCTCCTGCCTGCTCATCCCGCTCATGCGCTTCCTGCCCCACGACGACGAGCGCGTGGTGGCCACGGTCAACGCGATCGCCGACGAGCTCACCGAGCACGGCCTCGTGCTGCGCTACCGCACCGACGAGACCGACGACGGCATGCGCGGCTCGGAGGGCACCTTCGCGATCTGCTCCTTCTGGCTCGTGAGCGCCCTGGAGGAGATCGGCGAGAGCGTCCGCGCCCGCGAGCTGTGCGAGAAGCTCCTGGGCTACGCCTCGCCGCTGCTGCTCTACGCGGAGGAGATCGACGCGCGCTCGGGCCGCCACCTGGGGAACTTCCCCCAGGCGTTCACCCACCTCGCGCTGATCAACGCGGTCATGCACGTCATCCGCGCCGACGAGCAGCTGTCCTCGCGGATGCAGGTGCTCGACGCCTCGCGCCGCGAGAGCGACGGGGTGAGCGCCAACCCGGTGGTGGACGAGCGCGTCACCCCGCCGCCCTTCGACGGCAAGGCCGCCTAGGCCGGGACCCCGGCGAGCGCGGCGGGCGCCGCGTCCAGGACGTCGGCCAGGGCGCCCGGCCCGCCGCCCTGGGCCAGGCGCGGGTTGCCCCCGCCCTTGGCCCCGAAGGTCCCGAGCACCGCGCCGAGCAGCGCGCGGGCGTCGGCCGAGCCCTCCTCGATCGTCTTGGGCACCACCACGGCGACCGACACGCGGTCACCGCCGGCGGCGAGCAGCACCGCGACGGCGTCCTGGCGGGCGGCCTGGTCCAGCGCGGCCTCGCGCAGGCCCTTGGGGTCGTCCACCGTCCCGAGGACCGCCTTGACGCCGCCGGCGAGCTCGACCTCCTGGGTCGAGGAGACCGCGCCGCCGCCGCCCGCCCTGGCCTTCCCCCCGCCCGACTTCTGCGCGGTCACGAGCTGGCGGACGCGGTCGGGGAGCTGCGCGATGTTCGTGCGCAGCTGCGCGGTGACGTCGTTGAGGGTGCCCTCGCGCTGCAGGGTCAGCTCGAGCGCCTCCTTCCCCGTCACGGCCGAGATGCGCCGCACACCCGCGGCCACCGAGCCCTCCTGCACGATGCGGAAGAAGCCCACCTGCCCCGTGTCGTCGACGTGGGTGCCGCCGCACAGCTCGACGCTGTCGGGGCCCAGCGAGACGACGCGCACGACGTCGGCGTACTCCTCGCCCTCCAGGGAGCGCGCCCCGGAGGCCTTGGCCTCCTCGCGGTCCATGATGCGCGTCTCGCGCGGCCGGCGGGCGAAGACCGCCTCGTTGACGTCGCGCTCGATCCGCGTGAGCTCCTCGGGCGCCAGCGGCGAGGGGTGGGTGAAGTCGAAGCGCAGGCGCGTGGGCTCCACGAGGGAGCCGGCCTGCTTGACGTGGTCGCCGAGCTCGCGGCGGAGCGCGGCGTTGAGCAGGTGGGTGGCGGAGTGGTTGGCCTCGGCGGCGTGGCGCGCCTCCGGGTCGACGACGAAGCGCACCTCGGCGCCCGTGCGCAGCTCGCCGAGGGCCACGCGGCCGCGGTGGACGTGGTAGCCCGTCGGGTGCTTGACGGTCTCCTCGACCTCCACGCGCAGGCCGTCGGCCTCGATCGTGCCGCGGTCGCCGACCTGGCCGCCGCCCTCGCCGTAGAAGCTCGTGCGGTCGGCCAGCAGCTCGACGGCGTCGCCCTCGGGGACGACGTCACGGCGCTCCCCGTCGACGTAGAGGGCCAGCACGCGGCCCGAGGCCTGCAGCGTCTCGTAGCCCACGAACTGCTCGGGGCCCACGGGCGGGAGGTCGGCGAGGCCGGCCTTGGCCGACAGCCGCCCGGCGCTCGCGCCGCCCTCGCCGCGGGAGCGCTCCTGGTGGGCGCGGAACTCCGCGCGGAAGCCCTCCTCGTCCACCGAGGCGCCCTGCTCGCGCGAGAGGTCGCGGGTGATCTCCAGCGGCAGCCCGTAGGTGCTGAAGAGGTGGAAGGCGTCGCGGCCGGAGACCTGGCCGCCGCTTCCCGTGAGGTCGCGCAGGTGCTCCAGGCCGCGGCCGACGGCCCGCTCGAAGTCCTGCTGCTCCTCGCGCAGCAGCCCGAGGATGGAGTCGCGCTGGCGGTCCAGCAGCGGGTAGCTCTCCCCCATCCGCGCGATGACGGCCTCGGCGAGCGGCTGCAGGTCGGTGCT
>CAXUES010000231.1:0-2546 GCA_964250185.1 uncultured Solirubrobacteraceae bacterium
CAGGACGGCGACGACTGGGAGCGGGTCGCCGACCTCGACGCCGCGGCGGCGCGCGACGCGGGCGGCCGGGTGCTCCTGACCACGGGCCGCCAGGACGTCGCCGCGTTCGCAGGGGTCGAGGCCGCGTGGTTCCTCGTGCGGGCGATCACCCCGCCCGATCCGCCGCTGCCGCCCGACCACCGCGTGCTGCTCGCCCGCGGGCCGTTCGACCTCGCCGGCGAGCTGGAGCTCCTGCGCGGGGAGCGCATCGACCTCGTCGTGACCAAGGACGCCGGCGGACCGCGGGCGGCGAAGCTCGACGCCGCGGCCGAGCTGGGCCTGCCCGTGCTCGTGGTCGATCGCCCCGCGGTGCCGTCGCGGGCCGTGGTCGGGACGGTGGCCGAGGCGCTCGCCTGGGCCGCGGCCTAGGTCCAGGTCGCCGCGAGCACGAGCAGCACGGCGAGCTCCACGAGCTTGGCGATCGCGCCGTAGCCGTCGCCGGTGAGCCCGCCGAAGGCGCGGGCGAACATCGCGGTGGTGCCCACGGTGGCCAGGGCGGCCACCCCGAGGCAGACGAGCCCGGGTCCGATCCCCGCGCCGACGAGCGCGACCACCACCGCCATCGCGATCGCGATCGCCGTGGCGGCCGGCGAGGCGTGGAGCAGGCGGCCCGATCCGTCCGTGCGGGCCGGTGCGACGAGGCGCGACGGGGGCAGGAGCGCCGTGCGGGCGAGCACGTGGGCGACCACCGCGGCGCGGGCGGTCTCCCCCACGTCGAGCCCGGCGAGCGCCGTGATCGCCAGGGCGAGCGCACCGACCAGCGCGACGGCGCCGAACGTCCCCAGGCGCGGGTCGCGCAGGACCTCCAGCCGCCGCTCGCGCGTGCCGTGCACGCCGAGGCCGTCGGCGGTGTCGGCGAGGCCGTCCTCGTGCAGCGCGCCGGTGACGACGACGCCCGCGAGCACGGCGAGGACGGTGGCGGGCGCCGCTTGGAGGCCGGCGACGTCCTCGCCGAGCGCGCGGATCCCGGCGACGAGCCCGCCCACGAGCAGGCCGGGCAGCCAGAACCAGCCCGCGGCGGCGGCGAGCGGCACGAGCGGCCAGGGCCCCACCGGCAGCCGGGTGAGGAAGGCGACGGCGGTCCGGGCGCCCCTCACGCGGTGGCGAGCGCGGCGGCCACCCGGTCGGAGGTCGCCGGGTCGCGGACGGCGATGCGCAGGTGGTGGGCGTCCAGGCCGAGGTCCTGCGTCGGGCGCACGGCGAGGCGGGCGGCACGCAGGGCGGCCAGCGCGCGCGGGCCGTCGGGGACCCGGGCGAGGACGAAGTTCGCGGCGGCCGGGTGGACGCGTACGCCGGGCAGCGCGTTGAGCCGGTCCTCGAGGTGGGCGCGGTCGGCGGCCACGGCCGTGGCGAGCGCGGCGGTGGGTGCCTCGCGCGCGGCCCAGGCGTCGAGCGCAGCGAGCGCCAGCGCGTTGAGCGGCCACGCCTGGCGGCGGGCCTCCAGCCCTGCGACCAGGTCGGCGGGGCCCGTGAGGAACCCCGCCCGCAGGCCGGGCAGCCCGAGCGCCTTGGTCAGGCTGCGCAGGACGACGAGCCCGGGGACGTCGCGGCGGTGCACGAGCGCGTGGGGCTCCCCGACGACGAGGTCGAGGAAGGACTCGTCGACCACGAGCGTCCGGCCGGGGCGCGTGAGCGACAGGAGCGTCCCGGCGTCGTGCAGCGCGCCCGTCGGGTTGCACGGGTTGCCGACCAGCACGAGCCCGGCGTCCTCCGGGACCGCCTGCGGGTGCAGGCGGAAGCCGTCCGCGCCGTCGCGGTGGACCTCGACGGGCTCCACGCCGTGGGCGCGCAGCGCGGTGCGCGGCTCGGAGAAGGACGGGGACACGAGCGCCGCGTCGACCGGCGCGAGCACCGCAGCGAGCAGCCAGAACCCCTCGGCGGCGCCGTTGAGCAGGAGCACCTCGTCCGCGGGGCGGCCGAGCCGCTCCGCAACGGCGGCGCGAGTGGGGCGGTCGTCGGGGTAGGCGCGTGTCCAGCGCGTCGCGCAGCGCCTGCGCCAGCCACGCGGGCGGGCCGCCGGGGACGACGTTGACGGCGAGGTCGGTGTGGCCCTCGGGGACCATGCGGTCGCCGTGGTCGGGCTTGGTCGGCGGGAGCGGTGCGAGAGGTCGGGGCGAGGTGTGCGGCGCAGGTCCGCTCAAGTCGCCCCGACCGGCTGGCAGGGCGAGCGCGCGGCCCGCGACGACGAGCTCGACCGACGCGGCGCGAGCGCTCAGGCGCTGCGTCGCCGCGCCGAGAGCGTCGACCCACGCCCGCGTCGCGGCGTCGGCGGCGACCGGGGCGGCACCGGCCTCCTCGCAGACCACGACGGCATGGCCGCTGCGCCGCGCGAGCGCGTCGGCCAACGCGGGTGAGGCGGCCTCCACCGCCGCGACGGCGCCCGCGAGCCGCGCCGCGTCGTCGAAGGCGCCCGCGCGGTGCAGCACCCCCGCGATCCACCCGCCGAGCCCGTCGAGCAGCGCGGTCGCCTCGCCCGCGCGCGCGAGCACCTCCAGGGGGTCGTCACC
>CAXUES010000231.1:2556-5541 GCA_964250185.1 uncultured Solirubrobacteraceae bacterium
CGTAGACTACGACGACCTGCGGCGCGAACACATGGTCGTCACCGACCTCCACGGTGGTCCACGCCACCGGCCGCCGCGCGCGGTGCGCGGCGATCCGCTCGGCCAGCGCCGGGTCGTCGGCGCCTGTGGCCAGGTAGGCGACCGGGCCGCCCGCGGCCAGGCGGGCGACGAGCGCCTCGGCGTGGGCGCTCTTGCCGCTCCGCGTGCCGCCGATGACCACGTGGAGGGCCAGGGCTCAGCCCTCCGCGTAGAGCAGCGCGTTGAGGGCCGCGACGGCCACCGCGGAGCCGCCGCGCTCGCCGACGTTCGTCACGCACGGCAGCCCGCTCGTCGCGAGGTCGGCCTTCGCCTCGCTCGCGCCGACGAAGCCGACGGGCAGGCCGATGATGAGCGCCGGCTCGGCCGGCGGGTGCTCGAGCAGCGCGCGCAACGCCGTCGGGGCGTTGCCGATGACCCACACGGAGCCCGGCTCGGCGTCGGCGGCGGCCAGGCGCATCGCCGCGTAGGAGCGCGTGGTGCCCGCCTCGCGCGCGGCGTCGGGCACGCGCGGGTCGTCGAAGATCGGGACGCGCGCCGTGCGCGAGGTGATCCCCGCGACGACCATCCCCGCGTCGGTGAGGACCGAGGCGCCCGCCCGCAGCGCCTCGCGTCCGCGCTGCAGCGCGGCCTCGTCGAGCACGAGCGACGTCCCGAAGCCGAGGTCGGCCGAGGCGTGGATGACCCGCTCGGCGACCGCGCGCGAGAGCGGCGGCAGGTGGGAGAGGTCGATCCGCGAGCGCAGGATCGCGTAGCTCTCCTGCTCGATGGGGTGGATCTGGCGGGTCATCTGGGTCCTCCGGTGGTGGCGACGGCGCACGTGGCGTGCGCCGAGCGGCGCTTGGGGACGAGCAGGCGGCCCGTGCCGACCTCGAGCAGCGCGGCCGCCTCGGCGACCGACGGCGTGCCGACGTGCGCGGCGACGACGGCCGAGGGCGTGGGGACATCGACGCCGGCCAGCGCGGCGGCCGGGTGGCAGGACAGCGGCCAGCCGCGCTGCGCGGCGGCCTCGAGCAGCCCCGGCTCAGACGCCTTGAGGTCCACGGTGGCCAGCACGGCGACGTCGCCGGGATCGAGGCCCGCGTCGGCGAGCGCGCCGTCGATGAGGCCGAGGAGCTCGTCGGCCCCGCAGCCCTTCGAGCAGCCCGCGCCCACCGCGATCACCGTGTGCCCCACAGGACCACGACGGGGTTGGTGGCCGCGAGGCGGTGCCCGCCGGCCAGCGGGGCGAGGCGGTTGGCCTGCAGCATCGTGCCGCCGGCGTCCAGCCCCGCGGCGGCGAGGCGCTCGAGCACGGGCCCCGCGCGCTCGATCGTGGCGAGCGTGACCACCACGGCGCGGCGGGTGCGGCGGGCGGCCTCCTCGACGATCGCGTCGAGGTCGGCGCCGCCGCCGCCGACGAAGGCGCAGTCGGGGTCGGGCAGGTCGGCGAGCGCGGCAGGGGCCTGCCCGGAGAGCGTCCGGACCGGCACGCCGTGGGCCACCGCGTTGCGGGCGCACAGGTCGACGGCGTCGGTATCGTGGTCCAGCGCGATGACCGCGGCGCCGAGGCGCGCGCACTCCACCGCGACCGACCCCGACCCGCAGCCGACGTCCCAGACGAGATCGCCGAGGCCCGGCCCGAGGTGGGCGAGCGCGAGCGCGCGGACCTCGGCCTTGGTGACCATCCCGGAGCGGTGCGCGAACGCGTCCTCGTCGAGCCCCCAGCCCGCGGCGGGCGTGCGCGGCGGCCAGGCCGGTCGAGCGGCGTCCGGGGACCACGTCACGAGCACGTTCGGGGTGGCGAAGGACCGCAGCGCGAGCTCCTCCGGCGTCCCCTCGACGATGCGCTCCTCCGCGGTCCCGAGCCGCTCGCACACCGCGACGCGGCGGTCGGAGCCCCGCAGCCCGGCCAGCAACCAGGCCGCGTCGCCCTGAGGGCCGGTGAGCACGCAGCAGACCGGCCAGCGCAGCGCGGTGTGCAGCGCGACGCGGCGATCGTCCGCGCGGGCGTGGGCCGAGACGACCAGGGCGTCGTCGGCGGGCAGGCCGAGGCGCGCGAGCGCGAGCGCGGCGAAGGACGGCGCGGGGCGCACGTCCAGCGCCTCGCGCCCGTGCCGCGCGGCCAGGCGGCGCAGGATGCCGTGCTGCCCGGGATCGCCCGAGGCCAGCACGACCGCGGGGCCGTCGGCGGCGTCGAGCTCGTCCAGCGCCGCGTCGACGTCGGCGCCGATGACGACCCGCTCGGCGCCCGCGGGCGCCAGCAGGTCGAGCGCGGCCCGGCCGCCGGCGACCACGCGTGCGGCGGCCAGCGCCGGCTCGCTCCCCGGCGGCACCGCGCCGGCCTGCACGCCGAGCACCGCGATGCGCCTCACGGCGTGCGGTCCTTCGTCGCCGTGCGGTACTTGGAGGGCGCGCCGAGCGGGCGGAAGCGGTGGCCGTAGCCCGGGTCGTAGACGTGCGAGCGGCCGCCCTCCCCCACCGCGACGCCGAGCGCCGGGCCGACGAGGACGAGCGCCTGCGTGGTGATGCGGTGGGCCTTGAGCTCGGCGGCGAGCGCCTGCAGCTCGCAGCGCACCACGACCTCGTCGGGCCACGACGCGCGGTAGACGATCGCGCAGGGCGTCTCGGGCGCGTAGCCCCCTTCGATGAGGTCGGCCTGCAGCTCCCGCGGGCGGCGGACGGAGAGGAACAGCGCCATCGTCGTGCCGTGCTCGGCGAAGGCCTGCACGGTCTCGTTGGGCGGCATCGACGTGCGCGTCGGGCGGCGGGTGAGCACGAGCGACTGCGAGACGTCGGGCACCGTGAGCTCCTGCCCGAGCGCCGCGGCGGCCGCGCCGAGCGAGGAGACGCCCGGGACGATGTCCACCTCCAGGCCGAGCTCCGCGCAGGCGGCGAGCTGCTCGTGCAGCGCGCCGTAGAGCGTCGGGTCGCCGGAGTGCACGCGCGCGACGTGCAGTCCCTCGGCGG
>CAXUES010000232.1:0-5510 GCA_964250185.1 uncultured Solirubrobacteraceae bacterium
GCGCTGTGGGAGCTGCCGATCGTCTTCCTGGTGGTCAACAACCACTACGGCATGGGCACGTCGGTCGAGCGCGCCTCGGCCGAGCCCGAGCTGCACAAGCGCGCCTCGGCCTACCGGATGCACGGCGAGGCCGTCGACGGCGACGACCTCGACGCGGTCTTCGAGGCCGCCGACCGCCTGCTGACCCGCGCGCGCGCCGAGCGCAAGCCCGCGGTCCTGGAGGCGATCACCTACCGCTACCGCGGCCACTCCGTCGCCGACGCCGGGCTCGCCTACCGCACCCGCGACGAGATCCGGGAGCACCAGGCGCACGACCCGATCACCAAGGTCGCCGACCAGCTCAAGGCGACCGGCGTGACCGACGCCGACCTCGAGCAGATCGACCGCGAGGCGGACGAGCGCGTCGCCGCCGCGGTGGCCTTCGCGGACGCCTCGCCCTTCCCGGACGCCGGCCAGCTCGCCTACGGGATGCAGGCCGCGGGCTCCGGCGAGCAGTTCGCCCGCATGCGCCCCGGCTCGCCCTACGGCGAGGAGGAGCTCACCTTCGACGCGGGGCTGGGCGCATGAGCACCATCGACCTGACCGGGGACACCACCGGCACCAAGCACATGACCTACCGCGAGGCGCTGCGCCTCGCGCTGCGCGAGGAGATGACCCGCGACGAGCACGTCTTCCTCATGGGCGAGGAGGTCGGCCTCTTCGAGGGCGCCTACAAGGTCTCCGCGGGGCTCATGGACGAGTTCGGGGCCGAGCGCGTCCGCGACACGCCGATCTCCGAGGAGGGCTTCGTCGGCGCGGGCGTCGGCGCGGCGATGCTCGGCGAGCGGCCGGTCGTGGAGATCATGACGCTGAACTTCCTGCTCGTGGCGATCGACCAGGTCGTCAACCACGCCGCGAAGATCGGCGCGATGTTCGGCGGCGAGGTGCGCTGCCCCATGGTCATCCGCACGCCGAACGGCGCGGGCAACCAGCTCACCGCGCAGCACTCGCAGTCCTTCGACCAGTGGTTCGCCTCCACGCCGGGCCTGAAGGTCGTCTCGCCCGCGACGCCCGCCGACGCCAAGGGGCTGCTCAAGGCGGCCATCCGCGACGACGACCCGGTCCTGGTCATCGAGAACCTGCCGATCTACAAGGAGAAGGGCGACGTCCCCCTCGATCCGGACCACGTCGTCCCGATCGGCCTGGCCAACGTCGCCCGCGAGGGCTCCGACGTGACGCTCGTCGCCCACTCCTTCGCCACCCTGCGCGCCCTCGAGGCCGCGGAGACCCTCGCGAGCGAGCACGGCATCTCCGCCGAGGTCGTCGACCTGCGCTCCCTGCGCCCGCTCGATGTCGAGACGGTGGCCAAGAGCGTGATGAAGACCCACCGCGTCGTCTGCGTCGAGGAGGGCTGGCCGACCTACGGGGTCACCGCCGAGCTCGCCGCACGCATCCAGAAGGCCTGCTTCGACGACCTCGACGCGCCCGTCGAGCGCGTCGGGATGGCGGAGGTGCCGTTGCCCTACGCGAAGAACCTGGAGAAGCTGGCGATGCCGAGCGCCGAGCGCCTGACCCGTGCCGTCCTGAGCACCCTGGGGGTGACCGCATGACCGACATCCCGATGCCGCGCCTGTCCGACTCGATGGAGGAGGGCACGATCATCAAGTGGCTCGTCGACGACGGGGCCTCCGTCGCCCGCGGCGACGAGCTCGCCGAGGTCGAGACGGACAAGGCGACCATGACCTACGAGGCCGACGACGCCGGGCAGCTGGCGATCGTCGCGCGCGAGGGCGACACCGTCGCGGTGGGCGAGCTCATCGCCCAGCTCCTCGCGCCGGGGGAGGCGCCCGCGGGCGGCGGCGACAGCGGCGGCAGCTCAGGGAGCGCCTCGGCGCCCGACCCCGCGGCCGAGGCGCAGCCGTCCTCCGAGGTGGCCGGCGAGGCCGGCGACCCGCCGCAGGGCGCCGAGGACGCCGCCGTGGCCGCCGTGGCCGAGCCCACGGAGGCGCCCGCCGCCGCGCCGTCCACCAACGGCGCGAGCGCCGGCGGCCGCGTGAAGGCCTCGCCGCTGGCCAAGCGGATCGCCAAGGACAAGGGCATCGACCTGGCGACCCTCACGGGCTCCGGCCCCAACGGGCGGATCGTGCGCGCCGATGTCGAGTCCGCCACGGCCGGTGCCCCGGCGGCGCCCGTCGCCGCGCCCAGCGCTCCCGCCCCGGCGGCCGCCGCCCCGTCCGCGCCGGCCCCGACCGCCGGTGGCGCCAAGGGCGAGATCACGGTGCAGGAGCTCTCGCGGATCCAGAAGACGATCGCCCGGCGGATGGCCGAGGCGAAGTCGACCATCCCGCACTTCCAGGTCTCCACCGACGTCGACGTCACCGACCTGCTCGCGCTGCGCGCGCAGATGCGGACCGACGCCCGCAAGCCGCCCTCGGTCAACGACTTCGTCGTGAAGGCCAGCGGCCTCGCGCTGCGCGAGCACCCGCGGGCCAACGGCGCCTACAAGGACGGCGCCTTCGAGCTGCACGAGCGGGTCAACGTCGGCGTGGCGGTGGCGGGGGAGGACGCGCTCATCGTCCCGACCGTCTTCGACGCCGACACCAAGCCCGTGACGCAGATCGCCGCCGACGTGCGCGGCGTGGCGGCCCGGGTGCGCGACGGGTCGGTCACCCCGCCGGAGCTCGCGGGCGGCACGTTCAGCGTGTCGAACCTCGGCATGTACGGCGTGACCGCGTTCACCGCGGTGGTCAACCCCGGCCAGGCGGCGATCCTCGCCGTGGGCGCAGCGGTGGAGCAGCCCGTGGTGCGCGACGGCGAGGTCGTCGTGCGCTCGATGATGACCATCACGCTGTCGGCCGACCACCGGATCCTCTACGGCGCGGACGCCGCCGCCTTCGTGGCGACCGTCCGCGAGCGCCTCGAGGACCCCTTCTCGCTGCTGTCATGAGGGTCCGCCGCTGCTTCTCGTTCCTCGACCTGTGCGGGTTCACCGCGTACACCGAGGCCCGTGGGGACAAGGAGGCGGTGGCGGTCCTGGCGTCGCTGCGCGCGACGCTGCGGGCGTCGTGCGAGGACCACGGCGTCCGGGTGACGAAGTGGCTCGGCGACGGCGTGATGCTCTCCGGCCTGGAGGCGCAGGACGTCGTCGCCTGCTCGGCCGAGGTGCGCGACGTGGTGGGCCGCGAGGGCGTCCTGCCGCTGCGCGGGGGCATCTGCGTCGGCGAGGTGATCATGTTCGAGGGCGACGACTACGTCGGCGCGCCGGTGAACGTCGCCGCGCGGCTGTGCGCGGTGGCGGCGCCCGACGAGGTGCTCATCGCGCTGCACGACGCCCCGGACTGCCCGCTGGTGACCGAGGGCGGCCCCCCGCGGGTCGTCGCCGTGCCGGGGATCTCGGGGACCGTGGACGTGCGCGCGCTGAAGGCCGCCGCGCGCCTGCACGCGCTGCCCGACCCGCCCGGGCACGTCCCGCACCACCTCACCGGCTAGTCGCCGGTGCGCCGGGGGTAGGCCCGTGCGCCATGCCCGCGATCACCATCCCCGGCGGCGCCTCGGCGCCCGTGCTCGACGCCCACATCGCCGTGCCGCCCGTCGGCGAGGGGCCCTGGCCCGCCGTGGTGGTCATCCACGACGCGCTCGGCCTCGGCGACCACGTCCGCGAGCACGCCGACCGCCTCGCCGCCGCCGGCTTCCTCGCCGTGGCACCGGACCTCTTCACCAGGGGCGGGGCGCTGCGCTGCCTGAAGGGGGCGTTCTCGCAGCTCAACGCGGGGCGCGGCCCGGCGTTCCAGGACATCGAGGCGACCCGCGCCTGGGCCGCCGCGCGCCCGGACTGCACCGGGAAGGTCGGCATCATCGGGTTCTGCATGGGCGGCGGCTTCGCGCTGCTCACCGCCCCGCGCGGCTTCGACGCGAGCGCGCCGAACTACGGCGTCCCGCCGAAGGACCTCGACGCGGCGCTCGCGGGGTCCTGCCCGGTCGTGGCGTCCTACGGCGGGCGCGACCGCGGCATCAAGTCGGGCACGGCGGCGAGGATCGGTGCCGCGCTGGACGCCCAGGGCGTCGCCAACGACGTCAAGGAGTACCCCGAGGCCGGCCACTCCTTCCTCGAGCGCTTCTCCGCCGGGCCGTTCGCGCCGCTGCTGCGCGTCGCGGGCCTGGACTACGTCGAGGACGCCGCCCAGGACGCGTGGGGGCGCATCCTGCGCTTCTTCGACGAGCACCTCCGTCAGGCCGACGTCGCGGGGGCCACTCCGAGCTAGCGCCGCGCCGGGGCGCCGGCCACGCCCGTGTCGGCGAACGTCCCCATGGAGCGGTGCAGCGCCGCCGCCTGCTCGAGCAGCGGGAGGGCGAGCGCGGCGCCGCTGGCCTCCCCGAGGCGCAGGCGGAGGTCCAGCAGCGGCTCGAGGCCGAGCTCCTCGAGCACGAGGCCGTGGGCGACCTCCGTGGAGCGGTGGGCGGCGTGGAGGTGGTCGCGCAGCGCCGGCGCCGCACGGACGGCGGCCAGGGCGACGGCGCCCGTGGCGGCGCCGTCGAGGACCACGGGCACCCCGCGCGCCCCGGCGGCGAGCATGGCCCCGGCCAGCGCGGCGAGCTCGGCGCCGCCGAGGCGGCGCAGCAGGTCGAGGGGGTCGCCGGCGGCGATCGCCTCGGTGTGGCGGGCCAGCGCGTCGGCGACGATCGCCCGCTTGGCGGCCAGGCGCGCGGCGTCCACGCCGGTGCCGCGGCCGACGGCCTGCTCCGGCGCCAGGTCGAGGAGGCCCGCGGCGAGCGCGGCGGCAGCGGTCGTGTTGCCGATGCCGATCTCCCCGACCACCAGGCAGCCGACGCCGCGATCCAGGAGCTCGTCGGCGAGCTGCGCCCCCTGCGCCAGCGCGGCGTCGAGCTCGGCGTCCGTGAGGGCGGCACCTGCGGTCGGGTCGGCAGCGCCGTCGGCGACGCGCGCGGCGCGCAGCCCGGGGCGCGGCGCGCCGTGCAGGCCGAGGTCGGCGACGAGCAGCTCGTGCCCGCCGTGCTGCGCCAGCACGCCGATGGCCGTCTCGCCCCGGGCGCAGGCCGCGGCGATGTCGGCGCTGGCCGAGCCGGGCCAGACGCTCGTGCCGCGCGCGGTGACCGCGTGGTCGGCGCAGGCCACGAGGATCCCCGCGCGCAGCGGCACGGCAGGCACGTCGCCCGAGCCCGCGGCCCAGCGCTCCAGCGCGCGCTCGAGCGCCCCGAGGGCGCCCGGCGGCTTGACGAGGAGATCGGAGCGGTCGCGCACCGCGACGGCGCGGGCGTGGTCGGCGGGGGAGACGGCGTCCAGGAGCGCCTGCGTGGCGGCGGTCCGGGACGTGGCGAGGCGCTCCCTGTGCCGCTCCGGGCGGCTCAGGGAGCGCTTCGCCGGCGCGACGTCGCGGCCGCGCGGGTCCGGGCGCTCCTCCCAGCGCTCCTCGAAGACCAGCGCCTCCAACGGCACCCGCGCGGCCCAGCCCGCGCTCTCCAGGCCCGGACGCACCGGGCGCTCGTCGGGGTAGCCCACGCAGAGGTAGGCG
>CAXUES010000233.1:0-532 GCA_964250185.1 uncultured Solirubrobacteraceae bacterium
GAACATGCGGTGCCGCGCCATGCGCAGCGCGTCGACCGTCAGCAGCGGCGCGCGCGCCGGCTCCCCGCGCGCATCGGCCGCGCGCTCGGCGAGGCCCACCGCGCGTCCGAGGTCATCGACGAGCAGCACGTGGTCGGCCAGGGGCTCGGCGGCGAAGGCGCCCAGCGCACCATCGGCCGCGCGGGCGGTGGCGATGCGCTCGCGCAGCACCCCGACGCCCGTCCCGACCTCGCTGTGCGCCGCGGCGGGCCGCGCCTCGGGCTCCTCCCGCGTCTGGTGCATCGGCACAGGCGGGCCGAGCAGCACGCCCTGCCCGAGCGGCACGCGCAGGCGCCGCAGCGCCTCGAGCTGCTCCTCGGTCTCCACGCCCTTGGCCACGAGCACCGCGCCGAGGCGCTCCCCCAGCTCCAGCAGCGTGGCCACGAGCTCCCCCCGGGCCGGGTCCCCGGCCATCGCGAAGTCGGGGGCCGGGGGGAGGTCCCAGCCCCACGGGTCCGGCCGGAACCCGACCACCCGCGGCGGCCCGCCGGCC
>CAXUES010000233.1:542-5507 GCA_964250185.1 uncultured Solirubrobacteraceae bacterium
AGCCCGCGCACGAGCCCGCCGTCGACCTTGACGTAGCGCGGGCGCACCGCGCCGACGCGGGCGTAGCCCCCCACGCTGCGGCCCGCGTCGTCCAACGCGATCGCGCCGCCGCGCTCCTCGACGTCGCGCAGCGCGTCGCGGACCATCGCGGGGTGGGCGCCGTCGTCGCGGTCGAGCAGCTCGATCACCAGGCCGTCGAGCCGGCCGCTGCCCAGCGCGTCGCCGACCTCGACCGAGGTGAGCGCCATCGGGCTGAGGTTGACCGCCACGAAGGTGCCGACGCCGAGCCCCTCCCGCAGCGCGAGCGCGTCGTGCACGGCGTGGACCTCCAGCGCGCCGGAGAGCCCAAGCCGTCCCGCCGCGTCGAACCAGGCGCGCACCGGCACCCGGGGCGCCTCGGGGAAGCGGGCGAGCACCTCGTGCCCCGTGACCCGTCCCGAGGCGAGGTCGATGACGGGCTGCAGCACGACGCCCCGGCGCGCGGGCTCGTCGAGCACGCGACGCAGCGCGGCCGACCAGGCGTCGTTGGGCGAGGGGTGGATCGAGGACATGGGCCTGAGATCCGGGGGATCGGCGCACCCGGCCCCGGACCACAGCCCGGCCGCCGCTCCCTGGACGGACGGCGGCTCGCGCAGCCGCCCTCGGCTCAGCCCTCGCGCATGCGGACCCGCAGCCCGCCCGCCGCCAGCGGTAGCCCGAGCTCGAGCGGCGTGAGCGGGTCGGCGGCCACCGCCCGGGCGTCGGCGGGCCCGACCAGGCGCCGCTCGGCCCGCAGCATGCCGACCTCCCCGTCCGCGGCGGCCACGAGCGCCTCGAAGCCCAGGCCGGCGAGGGCGAGCGACGCCGGCGAGGCGTCGGGCAGCCCGACGAGGTAGGTGGCGCCGTCCCATGTCGGCGCGACCACCGCGCGGACACCCGCGGCCAGGTCGGCCAGCGCCGCCGCGGCCAGCCCGAGGTCCAGGCCGGGGACGTCCGGCGCGGCGAGCAGCACCGGCCCCTCGTGGCCGTGCAGGGCGGCGCCCGCGGCCTCCAGGCCGGTGGCCTCGCTCGCGGCGCCCGGCGCGACCGCGGCGGCCCACCGCCGGGCCCGCCGGGCGAGCTCGTCGCGCACGATCCCGGCCGTCAGCGCGCCGAGCAGCCGGTCGAGCTCGGGATCGGCGCCCGCGCCGAGCTCGGCGCAGATCACGGCGGCGGGCGAGGACACGGCCGGCCGGGGTCAGTCGAAGGTGATCGTGGTGCCGACCGGCCCGGGCGGATCGCCGCCGAGGCGGCCGACCGCCGCAGCGAGCGTGTCGGCGAACGTGCGCGTGGAGGACCCGATGAGCTCCATGAGCCGCTCCACCGGCGTGGGGTCCTCGGGCTTGACGCCGTTGGCGTAGTCGGTGAGGAAGCCCAGCAGCGCGTAGGGCACCTGGGCCTCGCCGGCCAGGACGGTCTCGGGGCCCGCGGTCTGCGACACCGCCGTCACGCCGAGCTGGGCGAGCAGGCGGATCTCGGTGCGCGTGTTGAAGCGGGGACCGTCGACGTGGCCGTAGGTGCCGCCGTCGCGGACGGCGTGGCCGGCCTCGCGCGCGCCCTCGAGCAGCGCCTGGCGCAGGGGCTCGGAGAACGGCCCCTCGAAGACCCAGTGGCCGCGTCCGGCCTGCCCGGGCTCGGTGAAGAGCGTGCAGATGGAGCCGTCGCCGAGACGGTTCTGCAGGAAGAAGAGGTCGTCGAAGACCACGAGGGAGCCGAGCTCGGTGTCCGGGTCCGCCGCGCCGCACACGGTCACGGCGAGGATCGCCTCCGCTCCCGCGGCCTGCAGGGCGGAGATGTTCGCCTGGTGGGTGACCGCGCTGGAGAGCAGCTCGTGGCCGTCGCGGTGGCGCGAGACGTGCAGCACCTCGGTGCCGGCGAACGTGCCGCGGGTGAGCTGCGTGGTGCCGAAGGGGGTCTCGACGTCCTCGCGGGTCCCCTCGAAGTCCGGCAGCGCGTACGTCCCCGAGCCGGTGATGATCCCGATGCGCATCGGGCGATCCTACGGAGCCCCGCCCCGGGGCTCCGCTCAGGGCACGGGGTCCGGCGCGGGCGGGGTGGCGGGCACCTCGACCGTGGGCAGCTCCTCGACCGGGGCCGGGGGATCGACGACCGGCGGCGCGTCCTGGACGGGGACGGGCGGGTCGGCCGCGGCGGGCGGGTCGACGGGGGCCTCCTCGACCGGCGGAGCGTCCTCGGCGGGCAGGGCCTCCTCGACCGGCGGGGCCTCCTCGACCGGCGGGGCCTCCTCGGCGGGCGGAGCCTCCTCGGCGGGCGCCTCCGCCTCGGCCGGGGCGACGTCCTGGACCGGCGTGGGCTCCTCGACCGCGACGTCCGGCACCGGCGCGTCGGCCTCGGCGGGCGCCTGGGCCACCGGGACCAGCGGCATGTCGACCGCCTCGACCGGTGCGGCGGCGGCGACGGGCGGCGCGGGCACCGGGGCGAGGGGGGTCAGGAGCTCGGGCAGCAACGACGCGGACGGACCCGCGGCGAGGCCGTCGTCCTCGCCGCCGGGCTGCGCCGTCGAGCCGGTCCCGGTGCCGGGACGGTCGGCGACGGCGATGGCCAGGCCGACATCGGACGGGCGCGATGCCGTGCCGGTCCCGCGCTGGACGCGAGGGCGGCCCGGGCTGCGCAGGGCGGCCGGCAGCGAGGAGTCGATCCCACCACCGGCGTTGGTCGCGGCGGTGGCGCCGGGGGCGGCGCCCAGCGGACGCGACGCGCCGACGGTGGCCAGCGCGTCGACCGCGCGGGCCCGCGTGATGATCATGCCGCCCAGGCCCGGCCAGGTCGAGGACGGGACGAGCAGCCGCGGCGTGGCGGGCGGCAGGGTGATGGGCGCCGTGCCGGCGCGCACCACGACGCCGGCCAGCGCGTCGCGCCGCGCCGCGGGCGATCCGGGCTCGGGCATCGTGACGGTGTTGGACCCGAGCACCGGCCACGAGCTGAACTGCAGCTTGTCGTCCCCCAGGCCGGTCAGGCAGGAGACCATCAGCGTCGCCGCCACGGCCGTTCCACCAAGTCCTAGCACGACGGGGTGTCGCACCTCGATCATGTGGCTGGATCGTCAACAACCGACGCGGCCTCGATCCGACATCCGTCCAGGCGCGCGCACCGGAGGGTGGTCCAACGCCTACGACGGACGTCCAGGCGCGCCCGGCGAAGTGGGCAGGGTCAGCGGCGGGGCACGCGGCCCGCGGTCGTGCCCGGCTCGGAGGCCGGGGACGCCCGGTGGGCCACGCCGAGGACCCGCATCGCCTTCAGCCCGAGCGAGAGCTTCTCCCGCCCGTCGGTGGAGCCCATGTCCAGCCCGCTGAGCTCACGGACGCGCTCCAGCCGGTAGCGGATCGTGTGCCGGTGGGTGAAGAGCCGCTGCGCGGTCCCGGCGACGTTGCCGTCGGCGTCCAGGAAGGCCTCGACCGTCGCCACCAGGTCGGTGTCGTACTGCTCGTCGTAGGCCACGAGCGGCTCGACGGTCTCGGCGTAGAAGCGCTGCAGCTCGGCCGGGTCCTCGCTCATCGCCGGCAGCAGCAGCCGGTAGGCGCCCGTCTCGTCGAAGGCCAGCAGCGGGGTCTCGGTGTCGCCCTCGGCCACGTTGGCGGCCAGCAGCGCCTCGTTGCCGGCGCGGGCGAGGTCGGCGGGATCGGCGGCCACCCGCGAGCGGCCGACGGCGATCGCCTGCCCCGGCAGGGCGGACTGCAGCTCGCGCAGGACCCCCTCGGCGGCCCGCGCCGCGCGGGCCTCGTCGACGCCCGGCAGCAGCACGACGACCTCGGCGGCCGGGCCGTCCTCGCGCTGCGAGGCGCCCGCGATCGCCGTGGCCGTCACCGCGCGCGCGCCGCGCTCGGCGACGGCGAGCACCCGGGCGCGCCAGCCCTCGTCGGTGGCCGAGCGCGGGTGCGCGCGGGCCACGAGCACCGAGGCGCCCTCCTCGAGGGCGAGCCCGAGCTCGCTCCCCCGCTCGACGATCTCGGCCGCGCCCTCGATCGACCGGGTGAGGACGCCCTGCAGGAAGGCGCTGGAGGCGGCCTGCGAAGCGCGTTCGGGAGCGCGGACCCGCTCGACCTCGGAGGCGATGAGCGTCGTGACCACCCGCAGCAGCGAGGGCCCGTGCGCGGAGCGCGCGCGGATGCGCAGCTGCCCCACGGGCTCGTCGGCGACGCGCAGGTCGAGGACCTCGACCCCGCTGGCGTCGGCGGTCATGGCCCGCTCCTCGGCGGGCGAGCGCGCCGCCACGGCGAGGATCGCGCCGGTCCGGTCGCAGAGGACCAGGCTCGCGTCGAGCGCCCGCGCGGCCGCCCGGATGATGTGCGGGAGCCCGGCTCCCGCCTCCACGGCGTCCGTGATGGCGTCCAGCGCGCTCAGATCCGAGCCTGTGGGCATCTGATCGCGCAGTCTACGGTGCGACCCTGGGCGTCCCGTGGGGGGCGCCCGGCCGCGTCACCCCGCCCAGCGGTCGTAGGACCAGACCACGAACGCCCCGCCGGCCACGCCGATGAGCCCGAAGGCGGCGAGGACGTAGAGGGTGAGGAAGCTCGCGGCGAGGCGCTCCCAGATGCGGGAGTAGGCCCGCCAGGCGGGCACGAGGATGAGCCCGACGTAGGCGCCCACGGCGATGAGCCCGCAGGCGACGGCGACGACGATGGTGACGGTCGTGTTGCTCATCGGCGGCGCACATCGTGGCGCACGTGGGCGACGACCAGCGCCGCGACGCCCGCCAGGGCGTAGGCCAGCGCGCCCGCGCCGAGGCCGCCGAGCACGTCCGACAGCCACTGCGCGCGCAGCTGCACCCGGGCCAGCGCGATCGCCACGGCCACCACCCCGGCCACGATGACCACGGCGGCGCGGGCGGGCAGCATGGCCGGGAGCGCGCGTGCCGCGGCGACCGCCAGCGCCACGTAGGCGACCGCGAGGACCGCGTGGGAGGACGGGTAGGTCCCGTCGGCGCCG
>CAXUES010000234.1:0-3069 GCA_964250185.1 uncultured Solirubrobacteraceae bacterium
CACAAGTTCCGCGGTGACGGCAGCCCTAGCGCAGCCCATAGCGGACGTCTCTGTCCTCCCCACCTCCAGAAATTCCCTATGCCAATTGCTTTCAAGGAATGGGCGGTCACCGTCCGTGCACTCGCCGAAGGCGAGCAGCTCCTGACCCTCCGCAAGGGCGGCATCCGCGAGGATGGCAAGCACTTCGAGCTCAAGCACGAGCGCTTCTTCCTCTACCCCACCTTCGACCACCAGCGCACCGACCTGGTCCGGGATTCGCACCTGCCCGAGATGCGTCGCGCCCTCGAAGAGGGCGTCTGGCCGGACGGCGATCCGCCCGCGCACGCGCTGACACGCGATGGCGGCATCCCGCAGCCCGACCGCGTCCGGGTCCGCGCCTGGGCCGAGGTCGCGGGCCACTTCACGGTCACCGACCCGCGCGCCGTGCACGAGCTGTCCCCGTTCTACGTCTGGACGACGGACTACGCCGAGAAGCGCCTGGCCTGGAAGCGCCACCACCCGCTGCACGTGCTGCTGCTGCGCACCCATCGCATCCCGCGCCCGGTCACCGTGCGCGTCCGCGACGAGTTCGGCGGCTGTCGCTCCTGGCTGGAGATCACCCGCGACCTGCCCTTCGAGGGCACGCCGGTCCTCTCCGATTCGGAGTTCGCGCGCGTCCACGAGACGATCGCCGGCATCTGCGAGGAGCGGGTCCCCGCCCTCGTCGCCTGATGGCCCCGGCCCCGGGCGCCTGAAGCGGCGTCCGTGCCCTGGGTCGAGTCCTCCTCCGCGCACTTCCGCGCCCGCCACGAGGCGGCCGACGAGGAGGACGTCGCGGAGGTGCTCGAGCTGCTGGAGGCCACGCGCGAGCGTCTCGAGGGGCCCTTCGGGGCCCCCGAGCACGAGGTGGAGGTCGTCGTGCACCCCTCGCGCGGCGCGCTGTGGTTCGCCCAGCCGCACCTCCCCGCCGCCGCCTGGCTGACCGCGCCCGCCGCGCGGCGCTACGTCGCCGGGGGCATCGCGGGCGGCACCATCCACCTCCTCGCGCCGCGCCTGCTCGCGGCGCGGGCGTCGAGCGTGCCGGGCTCCCGCGAGCTCGCCCTGCTCGCCCCGGCCCAGCTCTACGCCCGCCTGGCGCTCGTGCGCACCAACCACCGCGTCACCCGGTCGCCGCGCTGGTCGTGGCTGGCCGCGGGGACCGCGCAGTTCTTCAGCGGGCAGGTCCCCTACGCCCGTCCGGCGATCGCCCGGCGCCTGCGCGAGGGCAGCGCGCCGGCGTTCCCCCCCACGCCGCGCGACGCGTTGCTGCTCGGCGGCTCCGTGCTGGACCTCCTGGCCGCCGAGCACGGTGACCGCGCCGCCGTGGCGCTGGCCACCGCCCCGCCGCCCCGCGGCCGCCACGCGACGCGGAGGGGCCTCGAGCGGGCGTTCGCCGGGCGCGAGCTCGTGCACACCGAGGGCGCCTGGCGGGCCCACCTCGCGCGGCTGGCCGGGATGGCCCCGCAGCACCGCCGGCGCTAGCCCCCGCGGCGCGGGAGCGACGCGTCAGGTGACGCGCGCGAGCCAGGAGACGAGCGGGGCGATCCCCGCCAACGCGAGCACGGCGGCCAGGCCGAAGGCCATGGCCCGCGTCGGCCGGCTCCGCGTGCCGGTGCGGATCGGCGTCCCGCCCGCGCCGCCGCGCGCCGCCGGGGCGCCGGCGTCCGCAGGTCGCACGGTCCCGAGCGCCTCGCGGGCGATCTCCTCGCCCGAGGCGGGCACCAGGATGTCCCGCGGACCGGCGGCGAGCATGTCGGGCACGTCGAACCCGCCCGAGCGCCGAGCGAGCGACGGCACGCCCGCCTCGAGCAGCAGCCCGGAGATGAGCTCGGCCTCGGACTGGTGGCGGGCGGTGGCCACCCGCACGAGCGGCCCCTCCGTGTACTGCGGCAGCACCTTGCGGGCGCGCAGCTGCGCCTCGGTCTCCGGCACCGACTCGCTCGGGCCGGTGGCCTGCACGAGCGGCAGCCCGCAGGTGACGCAGAAGCGCTCGTCGGCGCCGTGGGCCCGGCCGCAGGAGGGGCACATGAGGTCCCCCGGCCGGGCGCGGCTCACGTCAGCTCGACCTCGGTGACGCGGCCGCCCTCGATGAGCCACGAGCGGACCTCGGGCTCGTCGCCCGCCAGGCCGACGATGATCCACTCGGTGCCGGGCCAGTTGGCCGCGAAGTTGATGTCCGTCTGCGACGGCTCGGGCGCCGAGCGGGTGTGGGAGTGGTAGATCGCGCCGATCTCGCCACCCCCGTCCTCGACCTCGGTCATCACCGCGTTGAGCTCGAGGCCGTCGACCTCGAAGCGCAGCGGCGAGTGCGCGAGGTTCTCGAACGCGACGGCGCGCTCGGCGGTGCCGCCGCGCGAGGCGACGACGCCGCAGCACTCATCGGGCGCGTCGCGGCGCGCGTGCTCGATGATCTGGTCCAGCAGCTCGGGGGCGATGCGCATCGCCCCCGGACGCTAGCGGCGGAGAGCCCTACTCGGACTTGCGGGCGACGAGCTCGTCGCGGTCCTCGTCGCGGTCGTTGCCCGCGATCGACTCCTTGAACTCGCGCATGCCCTTGCCGACGGAGCGCCCGACCTCGGGCAGCTTCTTGGGCCCGAGCACGATCAGGGCGATGGCGAGGACGACGATGAGCTCCATGGGACCGATGTTGGGCATCTGGACCCTCCTTGGGTGGCGAGGCGGCAGTGTGGGGACGGCGGCGCTACGTGTGCACGGAGCGTAGACGTCCTGCATGAGTGAACGCCACGGGAGCCCGCGTGGATCAACCGGCGGGCGTGCGCACGCGCACTACCACCAGATCGTCGAGTCGAGGTTGGCGACCTCGTCGACCGGCAGCGTGTAGATCCCGCTGGAGAGGTACTTCCAGCCGTCGTCGCAGACGATGAAGACGACGTTGCCCTCGTCCATCTCGTTGGCGATGCGGACCGCGACGCGAGCGATGGCGCCCGCCGAGACGCCGGCGAAGACGCCCTCCTCGTCGAGGAGCTTGCGCGTCCAGACGATCGCGTCGTGGTTGGTGACGAAGATCTTGCGGTCCAGGAGGGAGAGGTC
>CAXUES010000234.1:3079-5463 GCA_964250185.1 uncultured Solirubrobacteraceae bacterium
GCAGTCCCTGCACGGGCTCGCCCTGCATCGGCTCGGCCGCGACGATCTTCACGCGGTCGCCGAGCTCCTCCTTGAAGCGCCGGGCGTTGCCCATCAGCGTGCCGCCCGTGCCCAGGCCGGCGACGAACGCGTCGACCTGGCCGTCGAGCTCGTCGAGGATCTCCACCGCCGTGCCGTTGTAGTGCGCGAGCGGGTTGGCCGGGTTGCCGTACTGGTAGGGCATGTAGTACGAGGCGTCGGCGGCGGCCATCTCGACGGCCATCGCCACGGCGCCGTTGGAGCCCTGGTTGCCCGGCGAGTAGACGATGTCCGCGCCGTACATCTTCAGCAGCTGCGTGCGCTCCGGCGTCACGTTGTCGGGCATGACGACCTTGAGCTTGTAGCCCTTGCGCGCGCAGATCATCGCAAGGGAGATGCCGGTGTTGCCGCTCGTCGGCTCGAGGATGGTCTGCCCGGGCTTGATGAGCCCCTTCTCCTCGGCGTCCTCGATGAGCGAGCGGGCGACGCGGTCCTTGACGGAGCCCGTCGGGTTCATCGACTCCATCTTGGCCCAGATGCGCACCCCCGGCTTGGGCGACAGGCGCTTGAGCTCGATGAGCGGCGTGTGCCCGATCGACTGGACGATGTCGGTGTAGCGACCGCCACAGGGACGGTTCTGGAGCGGCGGCGTGGCCATGGTCGGAGGGTAGCCAGCGCGCTCCGGCGCGACGCCTCCCCCACGTAGGGTCGGCGCGGTGAGCGCGCTCGTCCGGATCGGTCTCTGCGAGCTCGCCCTCGGCGCGCTGCTCGGCTGGCTCGTCGCCCTGCAGGTCGACCGGCCGCAGCTCGTGGCGCGGCTCGGCGTGCGCTCGCCGCGGCGGCTGCTCTCCGCCCACCTCGACTACGTCGTGATGGGGCTCATCCTCGTCGCGGTCGGCCTGGCCGCGCCCGGGCTGCCCGGGTGGGCGCGGGTCGTGCTCGTGGCGGGGACGCTCGTCAACCCGACGCTCTTCCTCCCGCTCGCCTTCCGCGAGGAGGTGGCCCGGACGCTCGCCTACCGCGCCCTGAGCGTGCTGAGCTTCGCGGCGACGAGCACGGGGCTCGTCGCCGCAGCCGTCAGCTAGGCCGCGCCCCCGGCCATCGCCGGGAGGATGACGAGGTGGTCGCCGGAGCCGACCGGCGTCTCGAGGCCCTCGAGCACGCGGACGTCCTCGTCGTTGAGGTACACGTTGACGTAGCGGTTGAGGTCCCCGGACTCGCCGAAGATCTGCGTGGCCGTCGAGGGGTGCGCGTCGGTGAGCGAGCGCAGGACCTGGCCGACGGAGTCGCCGTCGGCCTGGATCTCGCGCTCACCGCCGACGGCGGCGCGGAGCACGGGCGGGATGCGGACGGTGGCCATGTCAGACCCCTACCCGGCCGCGGCGCAGAACGCCTCGTAGTCCGGGAAGACGCCGAGCTCCTCGTCGGAGATCTCCTCCGGCGCCTTGGAGCAGATGGGGCACTCCGGGTCCCGGCGGACCTTGAGCTCGGTCGTGGTCGCCGCGAGCGCGTCGTACATGAGCAGGCGCCCGATGAGCGGGTCGCCGACGCCGACGATGAGCTTGATGACCTCGGTGGCCTGCAGGAGGCCCATGGTCCCCGGCAGCACGCCGAGCACGCCGTTGGCGCCGCAGGACGGCGCGAGCTCGGCCGGCGGCGGCTGGCGGAAGAGGCAGCGGTAGCACGGCCCGTCGTAGGGCTTGAAGACGCTGAGCTGGCCCTCGAAGCCGAGGATGGCGGCCGACACGACGGGGATCTGCAGGCGCACGGAGGCGTCGTTGAGCAGGTAGCGCGTCGGGAAGTTGTCCACGCCGTCGACGATGATGTCGTAGTCGCGGATGATGTCCACGATGTTCGAGGCGTCCAGGCGGACCTGGTGCTTGTTCACCGTCACGCCGGGGTTGAGCTCGTGGATGGCCTTCTCGGCCGAGTCGACCTTGGGCAGGCCCACCGTGTCCATCGAGTGGATGACCTGACGCTGCAGGTTGGAGACATCCACGACGTCGTCGTCGACGATCCCCAGGGTGCCGACGCCCGCCGCCGCGAGGTAGAGCGCGGTCGGCGCGCCGAGGCCGCCGGCGCCGAGCAGCAGCACCTTGGCGTCGAGCAGCTTGCGCTGGCCCTCCTCGCCGACCTCGTCGAGCAGGAAGTGGCGCGAGTAGCGCTGGCGCTGGTCGGGCGTGAAGGAGAACGGGACCTCGGTCTCGTAGCCGCGGTCCTTCCACAGCGTGAAGCCGCCGGTCATCGACTCGACGTTGGAGTAGCCGAGGTCGTTGAGCAGCGTGCGCGCGGCGAGGGCGGATCGGTTGCCCGAGGCGCAGTAGAGGATCACGCGCTCGTCCTTGTCGGGCGCGTAGCTCTCGATG
>CAXUES010000235.1:0-5450 GCA_964250185.1 uncultured Solirubrobacteraceae bacterium
GGTGGGCGTTCAGCGGCACGGGCGCGGCGTCGACCCGCGCCCCCGAGGCGCTCGCCGCGTCGGCCACCGCCTGCAGCAGCGCGTCGGCGGGCGCCCGGCCGCCGCGCCGGCCCGCGAGCACGTCGTGGACGGCGGCGATCGCCCGGATCCGGCTCGTGGCGTGCTCGAAGGCCTCGGCGTCCTCGGAGCCCTCCGGCCGGCCGAGCAGCAGCAGGTCGGCCACGACCTGCAGGGAGTTCTTCACGCGGTGGTGGGCCTCGGCGAGCATCGCGCCCTCGAGCTCGGCGCGGGCGATCGCCTCGCGGCGGGCGCTGGCCTGGCGGCGGATCGCCCGCGACAGGCGCAGGCCCAGCAGCGCCGAGGCGACGAGCAGCACGAGGTGCAGCACCGCCTCGGCGAGCTCCAGCCGCGCGGGAGCGAGGAGCATCGTGGCGACGTAGGCCACGGTGGCGGCGGCGAGCCAGCGCCACAGCTGCGGGCCGTCGTGGGTGATGGCCAGGAACGGCAGCACGAGGAAGAGCAGGAGGTCCAGCCGCGAGCGCGCCCCCGCGACGAGCACCAGGCCGCACGTCGCGGCCAGCAGCGCCGCCGACCAGCCGTCGAGCAGCAGCCGCCCGCGGGGGGTGGGCAGCAGCCGCTCCCACGGCAGCGACCCGAGGACGCTGTGGCCGATCGCCCCGGCCAGCGTGAGCAGCACGATCGCCGTGGCGTGGCGCACGTCGAGGCCGGCCGCCAGGCCGACGGCCACCGCGGCGATCGACGTCCAGCCCAGCAGCCGGGCGGCGCCGACGGCCTCCAGGAGCGCGTCGGCGTCGGGCGCGGGCTGGCGCGCGGCGCGCGTCGGGGCGGTGGCCATCGCGTCTATCATGGCCAGTGGTCGCCCCCGCCCCGGTGACCAGGGTCCCGACGCCCGTCCCTCCCACCGCCCCTGCCCACGCGCAGGAGCCGGACGGAAGTCAGGAGCACCCGCATGTCCAGCCTCGATCTCGCACGGTGGCAGTTCGGCCTCACCACCACGCTGCACTTCGCCGTCGTCGGCGTCTCGATCGGCCTCGTCTTCTTCGTGGCCCTCCTGCAGACGCGCCACCTCCGCACGGGCGACGAGCGCTGGCTGCGCCTGTCGAAGTACTACGGCCGGGCGATGCTCCTCGTCTTCGCCGTGGGCGTGGTCACGGGCATCATCCAGACCTTCCAGTTCGGGATGAACTGGGGCGGCTTCTCGCGCTACGTCGGCGACGTCTTCGGCGCGCCGCTCGCGCTGGAGGGCCTCGCCGCGTTCTTCGTCGAGTCGGTCTTCCTCGGCCTGTGGATCTTCGGCCGGGGGAAGCTCTCCCCGCGCCTGCACCTCGCGTGCCTGTGGATCGTCTGCGCCGCGGCGATGCTCTCGGCCTACGCGATCCTCGTCGCCAACGCGTGGATGCAGCACCCCGTGGGCTACGAGCTGCGCGACGGCCGCGCGCACCTCACCGACCTGAGCGCCGTGCTGCTCAACACGAACGTGCTGCTGACCACGGCGCACGTGCTGCTGTCCTCGCTGCTCACGGGCGCGGTCGTCGTGCTGGGCATCGCCTGCTGGAACCTCGCCGGCGGCCGCGACACCGGCGCGTTCGGCGCGGTCGCGCAGACGGCGTGCACGATCGGCCTCGTCGTCGGCATCGGTGCCGCGACCTTCGGCCACTTCCAGGGCGTCCTCGCCGTGGAGCAGCAGCCGATGAAGATGGCCGCGGCCGAGGCGCTGTACAAGACCGAGTCGCCCGCGGGCCTGTCGCTCTTCGCCCTCGGCGGCCTGGACGCCAACCCCGGCGGGACGATCCTGAACATCCGCGTCCCCGCGCTGCTGTCGGTCATCGACTCGCTGTCGCTGGGCCAGGTGCGGGGCATCGACGACCTGCAGGCCGCCTCGGTGGCCGAGGACGGCCCGGGCAACTACGTCCCGATCGTCGGCGCGATGTACTGGAGCTTCCGCACGATGGTCGGCGCGGGCATGGGACTCATCGCGCTCATGGCCATCGGCTGCCGGCTCGCCGCGCGCGGGCGGCTGACGTCGACGGGCTGGTTCCTGAAGGCCGCGCCGTTCGCGGTGGCCCTGCCGCTCGTCGCCCAAGCCGGTGGGTGGCTGCTGCGCGAGGGCGGCCGGCAGCCCTGGGTCGTGACCGGCCTGCTGCGCACCGCCGACGGCGTCTCGCCGCAGGTCGGCGTGCTCGCGGTGGCCCTCAGCCTCGCCGCGTTCCTGGCCGTCTACGGCGTGATCTTCGCCGTGGCCGGGCGGGTCATCGTCCGCGAGCTCGCGCTCGGGCTGCCCGAGGGGTCCTCCACCGAGGAGGAGGCCGAGGTCGCCGAGGGCGGCCTGCCCGCCACCACCCGCCACCGGCCGGACGCCTCCACGGGCGGCCTGGCCCTGACCTACTAGCCCGAGGACCGGACCATGCCCGACCTGACCACGCTCGGCACGACCTGGGTGGGCCTCATCGGCCTCACCTGGGTGCTCTACCTCGTCCTGGGCGGCGCCGACCTCGGCGTCGGGATGCTCCTGCGGCGCCTCGCGCCGGGGGAGCGCTCCGCCGCCGTCCGCGAGATCGGCCCGACCTGGGCGGCCAACGACGTCTGGCTCATCGTCGCGGTGGCGGTGATGTTCGGCGCCTTCCCGGGCTGGTACGCCGCCTGGGCGTCGGGGCTCTACCTCCCGCTGGTCGTCCTGCTCGTGGCGATCATCGTCCGCCACGCGGGGATCGAGCTGCTCGGCCACCACGACGGGGCCGCGCAGGCCCGCTGGTCGCAGGCCATCGCGGCCTCCTCCGCGCTGATCGCCTTCGGGTGGGGCGTCGTGTGGGTCGGCGCGCTGGACGGCTCGCTCGCGCGCGGCGACGCCGCGGGCCTGGGGATCGTCACGCCGCACGGCGCGCTGGCGGGGCTCGCGCTCGTGGCGCTCTGCCGTGCGCAGGGCGCGGCCTTCCTCGCTGCGCGGGCCGACCGGGCGCTGCAAGTGGCCGCGCGGCGCTCGCTGCGGCGGACCGCGCCGGTGGCAGCGCTCCTGACGGTCGGCGCGGCGGCGTGGGTGGCCTCCGACGCGGCCGCCGGCACGACGCTCGGCGGCGTCGGCTGGATCGCGTTGGTCGTCGCCGGCCTCGGCCTGCTCGCCCTGCTCGGCGGTGCGCTGGGCGGGCGCGGGCTCGTCGCGCTGGGCGGCGGCGCGCTCGCGGTGGGTGCGGCCTTCGGCGCCGTGCTCGCGGCGCTCGCGCCGCTGGGGATCGCCGGCCCGGGCGGCATCGCGCTGGGCGCGGAGGCGTCGGGCGACTACACGCTCGGGCTCATGCTCGCGGTCGCCGTCGTGGTGCTGCCGCTCCTGCTCGCCGCGCAGCTCTTCGGCTACCTGCGCTTCCTGCGCGGGGGCCGCGACGGCGCGCGCGGCGGCCTGGTCGCCCGCACGGCGCGCACCGCGCTCGAGGCGCTGCGATGACGCCCAAGGAGGTCCACGCCCGCCTGCTCGCCCGCTCGGGCGCCACGCGCGTCGCGCTCGGGATCGCCATCGCCGCCGGCGTGGCCGCCGCCGCGCTGCTGGTCGTGCAGGCCTGGGTCATCGCCGACGTCGTCGACGACGCGGCCTTCCGCGGGCGGGGCGGCGCCGCGGGCGAGCTCGTCCTCGTGCTGCTCGGCGCGGTGGTGCTGCGCGCGCTGCTGGCCGCCGCGGTCGAGCTGGCCGGCCGCCGGGGGGCGGAGCTCGCCATGCGCGCGCTGCGCGACGAGATCGCCGCCAAGGCGCTCCTCGGGCGGGCGCGGCGCGTGCGCGGCGCGCGCCGCGGCGAGGTGGCGACGGCCACCGTGCAGGGCGTCGACGCGCTGGCCGACTACTACGCCCGTGCCGTCCCGCAGCTCGCGCTGGCGGCCGCGGTGCCCCTCGGCGTCGTGCTCGTCATCGGCGTGCGGGCGCCGGTCATCGGCGTGCTGCTGGGCCTCACGCTGCCGATCGTCGTGGTCTTCATGGTCCTCGTGGGGAAGGCCAGCGCGGAGCACGCCGCCGAGCGCCAGGGCGCGCTCGCGGTGCTCGGCGCGCACTTCCTGGAGGTCGTCCGCGGGCTGCCGACGCTGCGCGCCCATGGCCGCGAGGGCGCCCAGGCGGTGACGCTGCGCGCGGTCGCCGACCGCTACCGCGACGAGTCGCTGCAGGCGCTGCGGGTCGCGTTCCTGTCCGCGCTCGTGCTCGAGCTGCTCGCGATGGTCGGCACGGCGATCGCCGCCGCGACCGTCGGCGTGCTGCTCGCCCAGGGGGACATGACCCTGTCGGTCGGGCTCTTCGTCCTGCTGCTCGCGCCGGAGGTCTACGCGCCGCTGCGCGCCGCGGGGCAGCGCTTCCACGCCGCCGAGGACGGGGCCCACGCCGCGCGGCGGCTGCTCGCCTTCCTGGAGGAGCCCGCGCCCGTCGCGGACGGCGACGCGCGCGTCGCGGTGCCCGATCCGGGGCGCGAGGCGCTCGTGCTCGAAGGCGCCGGCGTGGCCGGCGCCGGCGGGCGGCCCGATCCGCTGCGCGCGCTGGATCTCCGCATCGCCCCGGGTCGGTCGGTCGCGCTCGTCGGCCCGTCCGGCGTCGGCAAGTCGACGGCGCTCGCGCTGCTCGCGCGGCTCGCCGACGCCGACGCCGGCGTGGTCCGCTGCGGCGCGACCGACCTGCGCACCGTCGTGCCCGAGGCGTGGTGGACGCGGGTGACGTGGCTGGCCCAGCGCCCCGGCCTCCCGACGGGCACGCTCGGCGCCGCGCTGCGCGCGCACGCCCCCGACGCGACCGACGCCGAAGTCGCCGCGGCGCTCGTCCACGCCGACGCCGACGGGATCGTCGCGGACCTCCCCGACGGGCCGGCCACGCCGGTCGGCGTCGGTGGGCGGCCGCTGTCGCTCGGCCAGCAGCAGCGCCTGGCGCTGGCCGCTGCGCTGGTGGCGCGCACGCCGCTCGTGCTCCTCGACGAGCCGACCGCGCACCTCGACGCGGCCACGGCCGACCGCGTCGCCGCGGGCATCGCCGCGGCGTGCGTGGGCCGCACCCTCGTCGTCGCCACGCACGACCCCGCGGTGGCGGGCGCCTGCGACGAGGTCGTCGCGCTCGGCGCGGGGCTGGTGGCGGCATGAGCGCCCGGCTGCGCAGCGGCTGGACCCGGGCGATCGTCCTCGGCGTGCTGGCCGCGGCGGCGAGCGTCGCGGTGCTCGCGACGTCGGGGTGGCTCGTCACGCGCGCGGCCGAGCGGCCGCCGGTCCTCGCGCTGCTCGCGGCGATCGTCGTGGTCCGCGCGCTGGGGCTCGTGCGCGCGTTCGGCCGCTACGGCGAGCGCCTGGCCTCCCACGACGTCGCCCTGCGCCGCCTGTAGCAACGCGGGCGGCCCACTCAGCCTGGGGCCCGGAACGCTCCAGGGTCGTGCTCGGCCAGCCACTCGGGAAGTTCGCCGAGCCGGGTGAGCTCGGTG
>CAXUES010000236.1:0-3434 GCA_964250185.1 uncultured Solirubrobacteraceae bacterium
GCGGTACTTCTCGTAGGCCGCGAAGTCCGCGTTGTCGTCGACGAAGCCGGCACGACGTGTCACGACCTTGCCGGGGACCCCCGGCTCCGGGTTGAAGAACTCGTCGACGCTCTTGAGCTCGCGGCCCGTCTGCTCGATGTCGTAGCCGATGCCGATCGCCCCGGACTGCCAGGGCAGCGTGTAGTTGCGCTGCGGGTCCCAGCTGATGCTGCGCAGGTTCTCGACGAGGCGCGTCCGGTTGGGGACGTTGTCCTTGTCGATCGGCGTGCAGTAGCCCAGGCGGACCCAGCGCGAGGCCATCGGGTCGGTGAGCACGACGATGTCGCGGCCGATGGGCTGCTGGCGCTGCAGCTGCTGGCGGACCTTGCCGAAGAACTCCGCGTTGTCGTTGATCTCCTCGACGTAGCGGCACGTCCCGCCGAACTTCGCGTCGAAGTCCTTGATCGTGTCCTCGTCGATGTACAGCGGCCAGTTGGCGAAGGTCCACTTGCCGATCGGCACCTTCGGGTGGCTGACAGTCGCCGCCGCCGCGGTGAGCTGCGCCTGGGCCTTCTCGGCCGCGCCCTCGATGCCGCAGGCGCTCAGGAGGCTCGCCATGCCGCCCGCGCCGGCCGCTGCGACCGCCGATCGTCCGAGGAAGCGCCGCCGCGAGATGCGGTCGGTCATGCCTCCGCCTCGACGAGGAAGCCCTTGGGCGCGGCACGTGGTGCTCGCCCTCGGTGTTCTGGGCGATGACCGTCAGCTCGAGCCCGTCGGCGCAGCGGATGACGTGCTGCAGCGACACGCCGAGGTAGGAGCTGAGCACGAGCGTCCCGCGCAGGCTGTTGGCGCCCTCGGGCACCTCGTCGGCGCCGCAGATGCCGACCTTCTCCGGGCGCACGCCGGCGCGGACGGCGGTGGCGCCGGGATGCGGCAGCCGCGCGGCGGTGGCGCGCAGCACGTCGCCGGTGGCGGTGCGCAGCACGACGTCCTCCCCCTCGCGGCCGGCCACCGTGGCCGGCACGAGGTTGGACACCCCGAGGAAGTTGGCCACGAAGGCGGTCTCCGGGCGCTCGTAGAGCTCGGGGGCGCTGCCGGCCTGCTCGATCCGGCCGCCGTTCATCACCGCGATGGTGTCGGCCATGGTCATGGCCTCCTCCTGGTCGTGGGTGACGTGGACGAAGGTGATGCCGACCTCCTGCTGGATCGCCTTGAGCTCGAGCTGCAGCTGGCGGCGCAGGCGCAGGTCCAGCGCGCCGAGGGGCTCGTCGAGCAGCAGCGCGCGGGGCCGGTTGACCAGCGCGCGGGCCAGCGCGACGCGCTGGGCCTGGCCGCCGGAGAGCTGGGCGGGCTTGCGCGAGGCGAGGTGGGAGAGCTGGACGGTCTCCAGGGCCTCGGCCACGCGCGAGCGGACCTCGTGCTTGGAGACCTTGCGCTCCTGCAGGCCGAAGGCGACGTTCTTCTCCACCGTGAGATGCGGGAAGAGCGCGTAGGACTGGAAGACCGTGTTGACGTCGCGCTTGTGCGGCGGCAGCTTCGTGACGTCCTCCCCGCCGAGCAGCACCCGTCCGGCGGTGGGCTCCTCGAAGCCGCCGATCATGCGCAGGGTCGTGGTCTTGCCGCAGCCCGACGGGCCGAGGAGGGCGTAGAAGCGGCCCCGCTCGATCTCCAGGTGCAGGTCGTCGACGACGGTGACGTCCTTGAAGGCCTTGGAGATGCCCTGCAGCTGGACGTCGGGGCTCGCCGCGGACGCGTCGGCCGAGGCCGTGGGCGCGTCCCGGGGGATGGCGGTGCTCACCGATGCAGCACACCGGACCCCGGCCCCCGCGTCAACGCTCCATGTGGCGCGTGCGCGGGGCGGCGGGTTGGCCCTGGTGGAGTGGCGGGAGGCCTACGGGGCCGTCGCGGCCTCGGCGACGGCCTCGGGATCGACGGCGTCCTCGGCCATCGCCCGGGCGCGCCCCATGGCGCTGGTCAGCGCGCGGGCGTAGGCGCCGGCGGCCGCGTCGATGATGTCGGTGGCCACGGCCTGACCCGCCCCGGTGACGCGCGCGCCGGCCAGGACGCCGGGCGTCGGCCAGTGCAGGGCGCCGGCGGGGTCGCCGAGCTCGATGACCACCGACGCCTCGCCGAGCGCGTCCTGGCCTCCGGTGACCGAGTCCACGCGGAACTCCTTGAGGCGGGCCTCGATGCCCGTGGCGGCGTTGATCGCGCGGAAGACCGCGTCGATGGGCCCGTCGCCGGTGAACGCGCCCTCGCGCACCTCGCCCTCCGGCGTGCGGACGCTGACCGTCGCGTGCGGGGGCCGGCGCGAGGAGGCCTCCACGTCGAAGGACTCCACGGCGTAGGCGGCGACGTCGGCCTCGCGCAGCTCGTCGGTCAGCAGCGCCTCGAGGTCGGCGGCGCTCACCGTGGTCTTGCGGTCGGCCACCTCCTTGAAGCGCTTGAAGGCCTGGTTGAGGGCGTTGCCGTCCAGGACGTGGCCCAGCTCCTCCAGCGCCGCCTTCAGCGCGGCGCGGCCGGAGTGCTTGCCGAGCACGAGCGTGTTGGAGTCCAGCCCGATCGTGCGGGCGTCCATGATCTCGAAGGTCGAGCGCTCCTTGAGCACGCCGTCCTGGTGGATGCCCGACTCGTGGGCGAAGGCGTTGCGCCCGACGATCGCCTTGTTGGGCTGCACGGCGTAGCCCGTCAGGCGGCTGACCAGGCGGGAGGAGCGGGCGATCTCCATCGTGGTGACGCCGCAGGTCAGCCCGCCGAGGTCGGCCGCGCGCGTGTGCAGGAGCATCACGACCTCCTCCAGGGAGGTGTTGCCCGCGCGCTCCCCCAGGCCGTTGATCGCGCACTCGACCTGCCGGGCACCCGCGCCGACGCCGGCCATCGAGTTGGCCACGGCCAGGCCGAGGTCGTCGTGGCAGTGCACCGACAGCTCGGCGCCGCGCAGGTCCGGGACGAGCTCGTAGAGCCTGGTCAGGAAGTCCGCGTACTCGTGGGGCAGCGCGTAGCCGACGGTGTCGGGCACGTTGATGGTCGTCGCGCCCTCGTCCAGGGCGATCTGCAGCACCTGGGCGGTGAACTCGGGGTCCGAGCGCGTGGCGTCCATCGGGGAGAACTCGACGTCGTCGCAGAGCGCCTTGGCCTGGGCGACCGCGGCGCGCGCGAGGCCGAGCACGTCCTCGCGCGTGTTCTGCATCTGGTGGCGGATGTGGATGTCGCTCGTGGAGACGAACGTGTGGATCCGGGGCCGCGCCGCGTCGCGGACCGCGTCGAAGCAGCGGTCGATGTCGGCGGCGTTGGCGCGCGCGAGGCCGCAGATGACCGGCCCCTCGACCTCGCGGGCGATCTGCTGGACGGCGAGGAAGTCGCCGGGCGAGGCGATCGGGAAGCCCGCCTCGATGACGTCGACGCCGAGGCGCGCGAGCTGCTGGGCGATCTCCAGCTTCTCGGCCTCGTTGAGC
>CAXUES010000236.1:3444-5439 GCA_964250185.1 uncultured Solirubrobacteraceae bacterium
CGTGTCGAAGATGCGGACGCGCTGGGCGTCGTCGGGCGGGGTCTGGCTCATGGGGTGCGCTCCTCCTGCGGGGTGGCTCTGCGGGCTCTCTCGACTCCAGTTCGCGGCTTCAGGCGGCCGCCACGCGCAGCTAGGTCCCCCTAGCGGGGGAGGAGAAGTCGGAGGAGCGCGAGCGAGGCGTGCATCCGCGGGCAAGACTAGCGCCCATGGACGACCTCCCGCACGGGTTCGCGCTCCACGCGCCGCCGCTCGCCGGACCCGCGCTCCTCGACCAGGAGTGGCGCGACGTCTCCCTCGTCCACTGGCGGGTCGCTCCGGACGCCGTCGCGCACCTCATGCCCGCCGGCGTGCGGCCCGACGTGCTCGACGGCGCGACCTACGTCGGGCTCATCGGCTTCCGCATGCACCGCCTCGGGCCGGGGCGCGGTGCGCCGCTCCCCTACCTCGGCGAGTTCCTCGAGCTCAACGTCCGGCTGTACTCCGTCGACGACGCCGGCCGCCACGGCGTCGTGTTCCTGTCGCTCGAGGCCTCGCGCCTGGGCGCGGCCCTCGGCGCCCGGGCCGCCTACGCGCTGCCGTACATGTGGGCGCGGATGACCGAGGTGCTGGAGGACGGCGTGCTCACCCTGCGCTCGCGCCGGCGCTGGCCGACCCGCGGCGCCTCCTCGCGGATCGCGCTGCGCCCGGGCGACGTGCTCCACGAGCCCACGGCGCTGGACCACTTCCTCACCGCGCGCTGGGGCCTGCACCACACGCTGCTCGGGCGACCGGTGTGGATCCCCAACGAGCACGCGGCCTGGACGCTGCACGAGGCCGAGCTCGTCGCGCTCGACGACGGCCTCGTCACAGCGGCGGGCGTGCCGATCGCCGGGGCGCCCGACGTGCCGACGCGCTTCAGCCCCGGGGTGCGGACGGCGTTCGGTCCGCCCCAGCGGCTCTAGCTCGCGCGCACGACCAGGACCGGCCGCGCCGAGAGGTGCAGGAGGCGGGTCGGCGTCGAGCCCACGAGCGCCGAGCGCAGCGGGCCCTCGCCGTAGGAGCCGACCACGATCCAGCGCGCGTCGCGCTCGTCCGCCGCCGCCAGCAGGCCCTCGGCCGGGTCCTGGGCGCGGGCCTCGCTCGACGCCGCGATGCCGTCGGGGACGAGCGCGAGGCCCTCGGCGAGGACCTCCCGGCCGCGCTCGGCGATGGCGTCGTCGAGGTCGCGCAGCTCGCCGCCCGCGCGGTTGGTCGTGTAGGAGAAGACGAGGTGCAGCGCGGCCCCGAGCGGTGCGGCGACCGCGGCGGCCTCGGCGAGGGCGGCGCGCGCCCCGGCCGTCCCGTCGTAGCCGACGACGAGCGCCCCGCTCATGCCGCCGGGCTCCCGGCCGGCGCCGCGGCCGCCACCGCGGGGTCGACGACCTCGGGTCGGCGCGCGAAGAACGCCGCGTGGCCCGTGAAGCGCCAGACGAGCATGAGCACGACGCCGACGAGCAGGAAGCCCACCCCGATGACCAGCGGCGCGCCCAGGCCGAGCACGGCGCCCGAGTCGCCGCTGTCCGGCGCGCCCAGGTCGATGCACGACTTGACGAACAGGAAGGTCAGCATCGAGGCGCCGATCAGCGGGGCCACGCCGATGAAGAGGAGGTTGCGCACGCTCTTGAGCAGCTCGCGGCGGTAGTAGACGACGCAGGCGAAGCCGGTCAGCCCGTAGTAGAAGCAGATCATCAGCCCGAGGGCGGCGATCGAGTCGAAGAGGATGTCCTCGCTGAGGAACGTGAGGATCACGTAGTAGGCGATCGCCAGGACGCCGAAGAGGATCGTCGAGGTGTGCGGGGTGAGGTAGCGCGGGTGCACGTCCCCCAGCCGCTTGGGCATCGCGCCCTGCCGGGCCATCGACAGCGTCGTGCGGGCGTTGGGCAGGATCGTCGTCTGGCAGGAGGCCGCCGCGCTCGTGAGCACCGCGATGATCACGATCTTGTCCAGCGGGGAGCCGAAGACGTCCTTGGCCAGGAC
>CAXUES010000237.1:0-5417 GCA_964250185.1 uncultured Solirubrobacteraceae bacterium
GTTCTCCGTGATGCGCCCGGCGCGGACGCCGTGGGTCCACAGGACCATCGCGCGCTCCTCGGCGCACGGCATGCCGTTGGGGATCTTCGTGAAGTCACCGCGGCCGAGCTCCTTCTGGCCGTGGAAGTCGAAGGCGCAGTGGTCGGAGCCGAAGAGCTGCAGGTCGCCGGACTGCAGGCCCAGCCAGAGGGGGTCCTGGTTGGAGGCGTCGCGCAGGGGCGGCGAGCAGACGTACTTCGCGCCCTCGAAGTCGCCCCGCTCGAGGTCGGTCTCGTCGAAGACGAGGTACTGCGGGCACGTCTCGCCGTACACGGGCCGGCCGCGCTCGTGGCCGCAGCGCACCTCCTCCAGCGCCTGCGCGCTCGTGACGTGCACGACGCACAGCGGCACGTCGGCGATCTCGGCCAGGCGGATCGCGCGCGCGGTCGCCTCGGCCTCGACGGGCACCGGCCGCGTGCGGAAGTGCCACGCCGGGTCGACGTCGCCGCGGGCGAGCGCCTGGGCCTGGAGCTTGGCCACCGCGTCGCCGTTCTCCGCGTGGACCATGACGAGCACGCCCGCATCGCGCGAGCGCTGCAGCACCTCGAGGAGGTCCTCGTCGGCGCAGTGGAGCGGGGTGCCCTTGTAGGCCATGAAGACCTTCACGGTCGACACGCCCAGCGCGGGGAGCGACGCGAGCTCCTCCTTGGTGTCCTCGCGCAGGTCGCAGATCGCGACGTGCAGGCCGAAGTCGATGTGCGCCTTGCCGGCGGCCTTGGCCTGCCAGGCCTCGATCGCGCCGGCCAGCGTGCCGCCCTCCTCCTGCAGCGAGAAGTCGACGATCGTCGTGGTGCCGCCCGCGAGCGCCGCCGCGGTGCCGGTGTCCCAGTCGTCCCTGGTCACCGTGCCGCCGAAGGGCATGTCCATGTGGGTGTGGCCGTCGATGAAGCCCGGCATGACCCGCTTGCCCGCCACGTCGACCACCTCGGCACCGTCGCGCGGCAGCCCGGTCCCCACCGCCTCGATGCGCCCGTCGGTCACCGCGACGTCGGCGGCGAACGAGGCCTCGGCGGTCACGACGGTGCCTCCGACCAGCACGAGGTCGCTCATGCCGCCACCCCGGCCGGCGTCCCCGTGACCGCGCCCGTCAGCGCCTCGACGATGTGGTCGAGGTCGGCGTCGGTGATCGACAGCGGCGGCGCGAGCGCGATGACGTTGTCCAGGCCCATCGCCGTATCGGCGTTGCGTCCGACGAGCAGCCCGGCCTCCTGCGCGGCGGCCACCACGCCGACCGACGTCGCCGTCGGCACGGGCTCCTTGGTCGCCCGGTCGGTCACGAGCTCGATGCCGACGAGCAGGCCACGGCCGCGCACATCGCCGACCATCGGGTGGTCGCCGATGGCCGTCCGCAGCCGCTCCAGCAGCTCGGCGCCCAGCTGCGCCGACCGCGCGAGCAGCCCCTCGCGCTCCATGAGGTCCAGGTTGGCCAGCGCGACCGCGCACGCCGCCGGGTGCCCGCCGAAGGTGTTGATGTGGCGCAGGCGGGCGGCGCCCTCGCTGTCGAACGGCGCGAGCACCGCGTCGGAGACGAGCGTCGCCGCCAGCGGCATGTAGGCCGAGGTGATCCCCTTGGCCATCGTGACGATGTCCGGCCGGATGCCGGCGACCTCGTGGCCGAACCAGCGCCCGGTCCGCCCGAAGCCGCAGATCACCTCGTCGAGGATGAGCAGCACGCCGTGGCGCGCGCACGCCTCGGCCACCGCGGGGAGGTAGCTGTCGGGCGGGATCAGGACGCCGCCGCCCGTGATGATCGGCTCCATGATCACCGCGGCGACGGTCTCCGGGAGCTCGTAGCGGATCGTCTGCTCGAGCTCGGCGGCCATCCGCCGGCCGTAGGCCTCGGCCTCCTCGCCGTCGGGCCGGCGGTAGAGGTCGGGCGGCGGCACGTGCAGGAACCCCGGCGCGAGCGGCTCGTACTGGTGGCGGCGCAGGGCCTGGCCCGTGGCCGACAGCGCTCCGAGCGTGGAGCCGTGGTAGGCGCGGTAGCGGGAGATGACCTTGAAGCGCCCCGCCTCCCCGACGAGCTGGTGGTGCTGGCGGGCGACCTTGAAGGCCAGCTCGTTGGCCTCCGAGCCGGAGTTGGAGAACAGCGACGTCCACCCGCCCCCGAGGAGGCCGTCGAGGCGGTCGGCGAGCGCGAGCGCCGGCGGGTGCGCGCGCGTGAGGGGCTGGAAGGCCAAGCGCCGCAGCTGGTCGGCGGCGGCCTCCACGAGCTCCTCGCGGCCGTAGCCGACGTTGACGCACCACTGCCCGCTCAGCCCGTCCAGGTAGGAGGTGCCGGCGCTGTCGGTGATCCACGCGCCGTGGCCCTCCTCGATGGTCAGGGGGACCTTCGCGCCCTCGCGCGGGGGCCCGGCGAGCTGGTGCCAGACACGGGACATGGCCCGAGCCTGCCAGACCGGCGGCGCTGCGATGCGGACATCCGGTCCACACCGCGTGCGCCGCTGCGGTGTCCTGTGGCCTACTTGGGCGCCTCGAAGAGCTGCAGGTCGTTGCCGTCCTGGTCCTTGAACGGCGCGATGCGCCCCCACGGGTGCTCGGAGATGCCGTCGACGAACTGCACGCCCTTGCCGCCGAGCTCCTCGATGGCGTCCTCCAGGCTGCCCTGCACGTCGAACGCGGCGACCGCGCCGCCGTCGCCGGACGGCGACTCGCGCTTGTTGAGGCCGATGGTCACGCCGTCGAGCTCGAGCTCGGACCACTCCTCCTCCTGCTGCTTGACCTCCAGGCCCAGCTTCCCGTTGTAGAAGTCGATGGCGGCGGCCATGTCGCTGACCGGCAGCCAGACCGTGGCGATCCCTGTGACTGTGCTCATGGCCCACGCCTATCCGCAACAGCCTGCGGGCGAACTGGCCCCTGGAACGACAGAGGGCCCGGATCGCGCTTGGCGATCCGGGCCCTCGTCACCCCTGTGAGGGGGAAGTGGTGCTAGGCGATCGTCACGTTGACGGCCTTGGGGCCCTTGGGGCCGGCCTCCGAGTCGTACGTGACCCGGGCGCCTTCCTGGAGGGAGCGGTAGCCGTCCCCGTTGATCCCCGTGTGATGGACGAAGAGGTCCTTGCCACCCTCGTCCGGGGAGATGAAGCCGAAGCCCTTCTCGTCGCTGAACCACTTCACGGTGCCGTTGGCCATGGTGTGTCTGTCTCCTGTGATCTGCGTGCTCATCGCGATCGCAAGCTGTGGGTACAACGAGGCGGACGCTTCGCACTTCTGGCCCACACGCTTGTCGCGCAGGCCGTTGTCAACTGGGAAGGCTACCAGCCGACGCGCGTCTTGTCCGCTCGCTCTCATGTCGGGAGGCGACCCCGACATCCTTAGCCCTCCTTGACTCCTCCGGAAGGGACCGCAGAGGTGGCGGGTGCAGGATGCCCCCATGTTCGACTCCCAGCAGGATCCGCGGACCACCCGGGCCCGCACCCGCCGCATGTTGGAGGACACCGCCCTGGTGGCCTCCGGAGGGGGCGTCCTGACCGCCCTCGAGCCCGACCCAGCCCTCTGCGACATCTGGCACGCGCGGGTCACGCGTGGCGACCGGGCCTCCCTGGCCCTCCGCCTGGACCGTCGCCTCGGCACCGCCGAGGTGGCGCAGCTGGACGACGCGCGCGTCCTGCAGGCCGCCTGAGCCCATCCTCGACACCGCGTCGACCGCCGCGGCGGGAGTGATCCACGTCCCGCACGGTAAGGATGGGGGGCAATGGATGTTCCACTCGCCTCCCCGGCGCGTAGCTTGAGCATGGCCTCAACCGCCCCGACGACGTCGTCCTTCGAGCCGGCCCTCGAGCTGTACGCCGCCGCGCTCGGCGGCCAGCCGGGGCTCGTGGCACGCGACGAGGAGGGCCGCGCGGTCTCCCTGCCCGTCGACTCCTGGATCGGCCCGGCCACCGCCGCCGACCAGCGCGTGCTGGAGCGCACCGAGGGTCCCGTCCTCGACGTGGGCTGCGGGCCCGGCCGTCACGTGCACGCCCTCGCGCGGCGCGGCGTGCTCGCCCTGGGCGTCGACGTCTCCCCCGTCGCGGTGGAGATCGCCCGCGCGCGCGGCGCCGCCGCCGTCGTGGGCTCCATCTTCGAGCGCGTCCCGGGCGCCGGCGACTGGGCCAGCGCGATCGTCCTGGACGGCAACGTCGGCATCGGCGGCGACCCGGAGGCGCTGCTCACGCGCGTGGGCGCGCTCCTGCTCCCGGGCGGCCTGGCCATCGTCGAGCTCGGTGCCCCCGGCACGGGCTCAGACGCGCTGAACGTCCGCCTGGAGCACGGCGAGCAGGTCGGCGGCTGGTTCGCCTGGGCGCGTGTCGCCGTGGACGAGGTCGACGGGCCCGCCGAGCGCTCTGGCTTCGCCGTGGAGGACCGCTGGCAGGACGACGGCCGCTGGTTCGCGCTGCTGCGCGAGACGCGCGGCGACCGCCCGCAGGCCTGAGCAGGGCTCCGCGGCGTCAGCCGCGGATGCGCAGGGCGAGGCCGAGCTCGAAGGCCCCGTCGGGGTCGTCGAGGCGGTCCCCGAGCAGGTCGCGCAGCTGCGCCACGCGGTAGCGCACGGTCTGCGGGTGCACGTGCAGGGCCTCGGCCACGCGCGTGACCTGGCCCGGGCGGTCCAGCCACGCGCGCAGCGTCTCCAGCAGCCGCGCGCGCGACCTGCCGCCCAGCGCATCCAGCGGGGCGAGCGCCGCGTCGGCGAGGTCGCCGGCCAGCGTCGGCTCGGCGCCGTGGAGGAGCAGCGCCACGCGGTGCTCGTCGGCCACGAGCAGCCCGGCGGCCGGCAGGGCGCCCGCGCCGAGCGCGCGCAGCGCGACCACCACCCGGGCCAGGGAGCGGTGCGCCGCCTCGGGCGGCGTGGACGGGCCGAGCACCGCGGGCACGTCGCCGAGCGCGGCCGTCAGCGCGGCGCGGCTGCCCGGGCCGTCGGGGTCGGGGATCCAGGCCACGACGCCGCCGGGGTCCTCGCCGACGAGGACGTCGGGGCCGAGGCGCGCCACGAGGCGCCCGACGTCGATCGTCAGGGGGGCGCCCGCGGGCGTGGCGAGCGCGAGCGCGGCGACCCGCCGGGGCAGCGGCCACGCGGCGAGCGCGGCGGAGTCGGCGAGCTCCGGGGCGCGGGCGTCCTCGCGGGCCAGCAGCGACGCGAGCGCGCGGCGGCGATCCGCGCGCTCCGACGCGCGCAGGTCCTGCTCGCGCGTCCAGCCCTCCACCGACTCGGCCGAGATCGCGTCGATGTAGGAGAAGATCGCGCCGGCCAGCGCGAAGACCGCGTCGGGCGGGTGGCCGGCCTCCGTGGCCGCGCGCGAGAAGGCGTCCCAGGACAGCCGCGCGCCGACGCGGTAGGCGCTCAGCAGGGCGTGGAGGGAGCGGCCGCCCCGCTGCTCGCCGCGACCCAGCGCGACGTA
>CAXUES010000238.1:0-4597 GCA_964250185.1 uncultured Solirubrobacteraceae bacterium
GCCGAGGACGTAGGCCGCGACGATCTCCGGGTCGGTCGAGTCCGGGCGCCCCACGCCGATGCGGACGCGGTGGAAGTCCGGCGAGGCGAACTCCCGCTTGAGGCTCTTCAGGCCGTTGTGGCCGGCCAGGCCCCCGCCCAGGCGCGTGCGGATCTCGCCGAAGGGCAGGTCGATCTCGTCGTGGGCCACGACGACGTGGTCGAGCTCCACCTTGAGCATCCCGCGCGCCGGGCCGGCGGAGCGGCCCGAGTCGTTCATGAACGTCTGGGGCTGGAGCAGGCCGACGCGGGGGCCGGGGCGCCCGTCGGGCAGCGGCACGCGGCCCTCGGCGTAGCGGCCCTTCCAGCGGTCCTTGGCCCGGGTCAGCTCCCACCGCTCCGCGAGGCGCGCGGCGACGAGGAAGCCGACGTTGTGCGGCGAGTCGGCGTAGGACGGCCCGGGGTTCCCCAGGCCGACCACGAGGAAGTCGACGGGCGCCGTGGCGCCCGGTCGGCGCATGCGGGGTGGCTAGTCCTCGGAGCCGGCGTCGGACGCGTCGGCGTCCGCGTCGTCGCCCGCCGCCTCGGCGGTCTCGCCCTCGCCGACGACGCCGGTCTCGGTCTCGAGCTCCTCGTCGGGCTCCTCCTCGATCGTCGGAGGCGTGATCGTGACGAGCGTGGGCTGCTCCTCGAGCAGCTCGTCGCGGATGAGCTCGACCGGGCCGGGCGCGGTGAGCTCGTCGATCGTGCTGCTGTCGCCGATCTCCATCTTGGAGACGTCGAACTCGATGAACTCGGGGATGTCGGCCGGGAGCGCCTCGACCTCGACCTCGCGGGTGAGGAAGGAGAGGACGCCGCCCTGCACGACGCCGGGGGCCTCCTCCTCGCCGGTCAGGTGGACCGGGACGGTCGACTGGATCTTCTGCGCGAGGTCGACCCGGAGCAGGTCGACGTGCATGATCTCGCCGCGCACGGGGTGCTTCTGCGAGTCCTTGAGGATCGCGGGCTCGGTGCGGCCGTCGATGGCCAGCTCGAGGACGGCGCCCGAGGAGACGAGCGCGTTGCGCAGCTCGCGGGCGTCCACGGCGAAGGCGACGGCCTCGCGATCGAGGCCGTAGAGCACGCCGGGCACCTGCCCCTCGCGGCGCAGGCGCCGCGTGTCGCGCGACGAGCCGGGCTCGCGCGCGGAGATGGAGAGGGCGGTGGACGACGAGGAGGCCATGAGCGGCCGCAGATCTTAGCGACCTCGCGCGGCTGCCCCTCGCCGCGGGTCAGGTGCCGGGGACCGGCCCGATCTGCTGGGTGGCCTTGAAGAAGCGCTGCAGGTCGGCGTAGGCCGGCTTCTTCGCGCCGCCCAGGGCGATCACCGCCTTCTGGTGCAGCGGCGGGCTCGGGCGCGGGTTCCCGCCGTCCCAGTTCGGCCGCACCTTGAACTCCTCCAGTGCCCAGTAGATCGAACCGGCCAGCCAGGGCTTGGCCGCGTAGACCTGCGCGCGGAAGTTGATGAAGTCCTGCTGGAAGGCGTAGGTGCCCTTCTCCTCGACCGGGCCCGGGCGGTTGGCCTCCGCCCCGAACTCCGACACGAGCACGGCCTTCTTCGGATAGCAGGCGTGGACGCTGTCGAGGTAGCCGCTGAGCAGGTCGCGGTCGGCGATCTGCCCGTTCGGGCCGGGGTACCAGCCGAAGTAGTCGTTGATGCCCAGGACGTCCAGCGGGGCGTAGGCCGTGGCCTGGCAGCCCGCCGCGGGGTAGGCGGCGACGGCGTAGCCGACGGGACGCGTCGGATCGAGGGACTTGGCCACGCCGGCGGCGCGGCGGATGTAGTCGGTCTGCGCGGGGCCCGGCCGCGAGGAGAGCTCGTTGCCCACCGACCAGACCACGACGGACGGGTGCGACCCGTTGACCAGGATGTTCTGGGCCATCTCCTTGGCCGCGAGCTTGCGGACCACGGTCTTGGCCAGCGCCTCGGTCTTCAGCGCGTAGACGGGGATCTCCGACCACATGAGGATCCCGCGCTCGTCGGCCTGCTCGTAGTAGTAGGGGTGCAGGGGGTAATGGGCGCGGATCATCGTCGCGCCGGCCTCCTGGACCTCGTCGAGCTGGCGCTTGCGCACGTCGTTGCCGATCGCGAAGCCGACCTTGGGGTCGTCCTCGTGCAGCCCGAAGCCGCGGACGTCGAGCTTGCGCCCGTTGAGCAGCCAGGTGCCGTCGACGACCTTGATCGAGCGGATCCCCGAGCGCTCGAACCAGCGCTGCAGGACCGTGTCGCCCACGCGGGCCGCGAGGCGCACCGGGTAGAGGTTGGGCGAGCCCGGCGCCCACAGGCGCGGGCGCGCGATCCGGATGGTCTTGGTGAACTCCCGCGAGGACACCGGCGGGATCGTCTGGACGCCCAGGTCGAGCGCCTGGGTGCCGTAGGTCCCCGACAGGCGCGTGCGCGCCGGCGAGGTCGAGAGGTTGCGGACGGTCACGCGGGCGGTGACGGTCGCCGCGCCCGAGGGGTTGGGCAGGTTCGGCACGACGCGCACCGCGCTCATGTCCAGGCGGTCGACCTGGCGCAGGTAGACCTCGCGCAGGAGCCCGCCGTAGTTCCACCAGCCGCCCGTGGGCGTGCCGCTGGCGGAGAGGCCCGACGGCGGGAAGTCCGTGGTCTTGCGCTTGTTCTCCACCCGCACCACGAGGCGGTTCACGCCGCCGCGCTTGAGCTTGGCGGCCGGCAGGCGCAGCTCGAAGGGCAGGTAGGCGCCGGTGTTCTGGCCGATCTCCGTGCCGTTGAGCCAGACCCGCGAGCGGTAGTTGACCGACTCGAAGCGCACGATCCAGTCGCGGTCCTTGGCGGCCGAGGGCAGGCGCAGGTCCTTGCGGTACCAGCCGACCGATCCCGCGAAGGACTTGTCCGACGTGTCCCCCGCGTTCCACGCGTTGGGGACCGTGGTGCGCGACCACCCGGAGGTGGACGCCTGCGCGAAGAAGCGATCTCCCAGGCCCTTGTTGGCGTCGTCGAGGCGGAAGAGCCAGGGCCCGTCGACCAGGAACCGGCCCGAGGGGCCCGTCTGGTAGAGCGTCTTGGCCTCCGGCGTGGAGACGGTGGACTGGGCCAGGGCCGGGGCTGCGCCGGTGAGGGCGAGCGCGAGCGTGGCGAGGAGGAGCTTGAGCGATCGGGACATGGCGTTCAGGGGCAACCGAACACGGCGTCGCGGCGGGCGATGCGGCGGTCGGGCGGCGAGGAGCCTAGTTCCGGCGGCGGATGGAGGCGCCGGACGGCTTGCCCGCCGCTGCACGCGGGTACCGCTCGCCCACGATGAAAGCGATCTACAAGCCACTGGGCATCATCTTCGGCCTCGCCGCAGGTCAGCTCTCGAAGAAGCTCTTCGACCTCGTCTGGGGCCTCTTCGACGCCGAGGAGCCGCCGAAGGCGACGACGAAGCACACGAACTGGCCCAAGCTCCTGATCGCCGCGGCGATCCAGGGGATGATCCTGCGCACCGTGCGCGTCGTGGTCGACCGGGCCGGCGCGACCGGGTTCGAGAACCTCACGGGCACGTGGCCCGGCGACGTCGATCCGGAGCCCGCGCAGGCCGGGGAGGCCGTGCGGAAGTAGGGCCTCAGCGGGCGGCGCGCACGACGAAGCCACGGTCGGCGAGCGTCGCCAGCGCGTCCTCGAAGGCGCCGTAGTCCCGGCGCAGCAGGTGGTCGAGCGGGCGCCCGGACGGGCCCGCCGTCCGCACCCAGCGCCGCAGCGCGTCGGGATGCACCCGCTCCGCCGCCTCGCCGGTCAGCGTGAGCAGGAGCGGCAGCTGCGGCTTGTCGTCGAGGTCGCCCGACACGACCGACAGCGGATCGGCGTCGAGCGCCTCGAGCAGCTCGTCCTCGGTCAGGCCAAGGCGCTCCTGCAGGACGGCGGCGGCGACGGGCGGCATGCCGCCGACGCTAGGGCCTCGGTCAGTCTCCGCCAGCAGGTTCCCCGTCCCGGCCACGCGGACCGTCGAGCTGCTGCGGATCGGCCGCGGCGTGGCCGTCGTCACCCGGTCGGCCGCCGGGCTGGCGGTCGCCGACGTCGCGACGCCGCCTCCCGGCGGCCAGGTCGCGCCCGCTCCGTTCCCCCGCGAGCGACCGGCTGCACCGCGCTCATCGCGCGGGGAGCTCGTGCCGGGCCCGCCACGAGGAGGCCAGGTCGCGCTGCCAGGCGAGCACCTTCGGCTTGGAACGCAACGCGGGGCGCTCGATGAGGAACCACGACGCGGCGGCGAGGACGAGGGTGATCGGCAGGGCCACCGCGATGATCTGGAGGGGGGTGACCGACGGCCAGAGGTGGATGATCGTCTGCTGGACGGGGAAGGCGTAGATGTAGATCCCGTAGGACAGGTCGCGGTCCTGCAGGAGCCTGTGCGCCAGCGGCGGGATGCCGTAGGCCACCATCAGCACCAGGTACGGCGTCACGACGTACGGCACGATCTCGGCCTTGGCGAAGACGTGCTCCGACCCCGTGATGCGTCCGAGGGCGTCGTAGACGTGCGGCATCCAGAGGCACAGCAGGAAGCCGGCCACGGCCACGACCCAGGACCAGACCACCCGGTCGCGCCACAGCAGCAGCCCGGCCCCGACGAAGAAGGACGTCA
>CAXUES010000238.1:4607-5401 GCA_964250185.1 uncultured Solirubrobacteraceae bacterium
TGCCCCAGGTGTTCGTCGTCGCGGGCGCGAACCAGCAGATGAGCAGAAGGACCGCGAGCGCGAGCGTCGCACGGCCGCGGCTCTCCCAGAGCCCCACCACCCCGATGACCGCGACGAGGACGTAGGCGTGCACCTCGGACGGCAGCGTCCAGATCGACCCGTTGATCTGCGGGATCGGCAGGTCGAGGAACACGCCGGGCACGTTGTAGGTCATCTGCCACATGACCAGGTTGCGCGCGACGTAGCCCCAGGTCTGGAAGCTCGCGAAGTAGTCGCGCAGCGAGACCGTCGTCACGAGCGGCCCAAGAACGAGGACGGTGAGCAGCAGCACCACGATGAGGGCCGGGAAGACCCGCAGGACACGCTTGGTCGCGAAGCGGACGAGGTGCGGGTCGCGGCGCCAGCTCTCCGTCACCAGGAAGCCGCTGATCCCGAAGAAGATCATCACGGCGACCGTGCCGTAGGGCACGTTGCCGTACGAGGGCTGGGCGACGAGCTTGAGCGCGTAGGAGTGGGAGACGAGCACCATGAGCGCCGCGACGATCCGCAGCACGTCGAAGTTGTTCTGCCGCGTGGTGCCGAACGGCGCCGACGTGCTCACGGCCATGGTGGGTGCTCTCATGCGCCGGGCGAGGGTACCGGCGGCCGGTCCGGCCGGCGCGTTGCGTTCGGGAGCTAGAAGAGCTGGTTCTCCCCACCGAAGACCTCGGAGACCGAGTCGTCGGTGAAGATCCGGCGGATCGAGTCCGTCAGCAGCTCGGCGCACGGGAGGACCGTGATGTTCGATGGCGCGC
>CAXUES010000239.1:0-5392 GCA_964250185.1 uncultured Solirubrobacteraceae bacterium
TTCCGCACGAGCGCCGACCGCGAGGCGGCGCTGCTGCAGCAGATCCTCGCCCCGGCGCTGCGCTCGCGCAACACCGAGCGCCGCCGGGAGGCCGTCCAGGCCCTGCAGGACCTCGCCGCCGTGACCACGCACCTCAAGCACCTGCTGCTCATCCGCGACCTGCGCAAGCTCGCCGCGGACGGCCGGGGCCCGGGCGCGTGAGCTCGCTCGAGCACGACCTGACCGCGCACGTCCGCTCGATCCCCGGCTTCCCCAAGCCCGGGATCGTCTTCAAGGACATCACGCCGCTGCTGGCCGACGCGGGAGCGCTGGACACGGCCGTGAGCCAGCTCGCCGAGCCGGTCCGCGACGCCGGCATCGACCTGGTCATCGGCGCCGAGGCGCGCGGCTTCCTGCTCGGAGCCGCCCTCGCGCGCGAGCTCGGCGTGGGCTTCGTGCTGGCCCGCAAGCCGGGCAAGCTGCCGTGGTCCACCGTGCGGGCGGAGTACCTGCTGGAGTACGGCTCCGACGCGCTGGAGCTGCACTCCGACGCCGTGGACGCCGGCAAGCGGGTCCTCGTGCACGACGACCTGCTCGCCACGGGCGGGACGGCCAAGGCGCTGTGCTCGCTGGTGGAGCAGTCCGGCGGCGAGGTCGTCGGCCTGTCCTTCCTGCTCGAGCTCTCGTTCCTCGGCGGCCGCGAGGCGCTCCGGGGCCGCGACGTGCGCTCGCTGCTGCGCTACGACGCCGAGTAGCGCGCGCCGCCGTGCGGACGAGCGCCGAGCGCGTGCTCCACGTGACGCCCGACCGGGTCTGGCGGACGGTGGACGACCCGCAGAGCATGCGGCGCTGGTGGCCCTACGTCACGCGGGTGGAGGGCGCCGACGCCGCGGGCTTCACGCTGGTCTTCCGCTCCCGGCGGGGCAACGTCGTGCGCGGGGACTACGAGCTGACCGGCCGCGAGGTCGACCGTGTGCTGCGCTGGCGCCAGCGCACCGAGGGCACGCCGTTCGAGCGGGTGCTGCGCCACGCGGAGCACACGCTGCTGCTCGTCCCGGAGGGCGACGGCGCCACGCGCGTGACGCTCGTGGCCGACCGGCGCATGCGCGGCGTCGCGCGCCTGGGCGGCTGGCTGGCCCGGCGCGGCACCCGCCAGCAGCTCGAGGAGGCGCTGGACGGGCTGGAGGTCGTCGTCCGCTGACGCGGACGATGCGTCGTCCGCTAGCGCTTCAGCGTGCCCTGCAGGACGATCGTGCCCGGGCGGGTGGGCGTGTCGTTCTGGTTCTGGCTCGTGACGGTCTGGCGGGAGATGACGACCTGGCGGTACTTCGCCACGTCGGTGGGCAGCGACTGCGACAGGCCCTGGAGCTTGCCCGCGGCGTCGCCCGAGGCCGACACCTGGGGCGCGAAGCCGAGGAACCGCGCGTCGGTGGCCGAGTTGTACAGCCACACCGCGTAGTAGCCCGCGCTGAGGTCCTGGGCGGCGACCGCGAGGCCGCGGGTGGTGCCCGAGACGACGAGCTGCGCCACGCCGAGGGACTCAGAGCCCTGGCGCGGCGGCGTGAGCTCGATCTGCTGCTGGACGCGGGCGGCGGGCGTCGTCGCGGTGCCCGTGGCCGTGGTCGGCGTCGAGGTGGTGGCGGCCGCGGCGCCGCCGGCGGTCGCGGGGCTGTCCGAGCCGCCGCCGAAGCCGCCGCTCAGCGCGACGACGATGCCCACGATGGCCACGAGCGCGGCGCCGATGATCAAGGCGGTGCCCAGGCGCGAGGAGCGCGGGGCCTTCGCCTTGGTCGCGGCGGGCGTGGAGGTCGAGGACGTGTCGTCGGCCGCGACGGGAGCCTCGTCGCCCTGCGGCGCGGTGGCGGCTGCGGTGGGGGGCTCGGGGTCCGGCTCGGGCTCGGGCTCCGCCGGGATCTCGGGGAGGGCACCCGGGGCGGCCACCCCCTCGAGCTCGGCGACGACCTGGCGGGCCCAGGTCCGGGCGGCCGGCGACTCGGCCAGCAGCGCCTCGGCCTCCTCGCGGGCCGGGCCGTCGGCCTGCCCGAGGAGGCGGTCGGCGACAAGGTCCTGGTCCTCGGCGGCGAGGGCGTCGTCCTGCGGGCCGAGCGCGTCGAGCGCGTCCAGCGCCCGCTCGCGGACGGCGCGCGTCTCGATCCGGAGGAGCCCGGCGATGTCGGCGTAGCCCCGGCCCTGCTTGAGCAGGAGACCGAGGACGGCACGCTGGTCGGCAGGGAGCTCATCGAGGTGCATCGCGAGCGGGGAGCGTATTGCAGCCACGCGATCGAGCGCCCCACCCTCCCGGAGGGCGGGTAGCGTGACGCGCGATGCCCCCAGCGCCGGTCGACGCCGTTCCCGACGCCCTGAGCGGCCTGGTGGTGCTGACGTCCTCCGAGGAGCACGCCACGGGGCGGGTGTCGGTCACCGACGCCCAGCGCCAGCCCATGGGCCTCGTGCACGGCGGCGTCTACGCCACGGCGGCCGAGCAGCTCACTGCCCGCGCGACCGCGGCGGCGCTGGCCCCCGGCGGCGAGACCGCCCAGGGGCTCTCCAACCAGACGAGCTTCCTGCGCCCCGTGCTGGAGGGCGGCTTCGCGGTGGAGGCCCGGCGCCGCCACCGCGGCCGCACGACGTGGCTGTGGGAGGTCGACGTCCGCGACGACGCCGGGCGCCTGTGCGCCGTCGTCCGCGTGACGCTCGCCGTCCGGCCCCTCTAAGCCGCCTGGAGGCGCTCGAGGATCGCGTCGGCCACGAGGTCCGGCGCCTCCTCGGGGAGGAAGTGCCCGAACCCGTCGACGATGTCGTGGGCGACGGGGACGAGCAGCGACGGGACGTTGATCGGGTCCTCGCGGCCGATGAGCAGGTGGTTGGGCACGGTGAGGTCGCGGGCGTGGCGCGCGCCGCGGAACTGCTCCGCCGCCTCGTGGAGCAGGAACTGGCGGTAGTACTGCACGCTCGCCCACGCCCGGTCGGGGCGTCGCAGCGGCCGGATGAACGCGTCGAGGTCGCCGGGCGCCCACGTCGCCTGGTCGGCCACGGCGAGGCGCAGGATGAGCTTGGTGAAGCGCCCCCCGGCCATGACGCGCATCCCGAGGCCCGGCGCGGCGATGACCGGCTGGTAGGCGAAGGCGGGCAGCGCGAGCAGCGCCTTCGGATCGAACGGCGAGGCCAGCGGCGGCGGGATGGAGAGCGCGAGGTAGCCCGTCAGGCGCTCCGGCGCCGCCAGGGCGGTGAGGTAGCCGACCCAGCCGCCCCAGTCGTGGCCCACCAGGCCGACGCGGTCGAGGCCGAGCGCGTCCAGGCAGGCGACGAGGTCGCGCTGGAGCTGCTGCTTGCGGTAGCCCGCGGGGTCGGACGGGGCCTCGGTCCAGCCCAGGCCGCGCTGGTCGGGCATGTACACGGTGAAGCGGTCCACGAGGCGCGGCAGCACCCGCCGCCAGCTCCACCAGTGCTGCGGCCAGCCGTGCAGCAGCACGAGCGGCGGCCCGGAGCCCGCGACGGCCACGTGCATGCGCAGGCCGTTCGCGTCGACGAAGCGGTGCTCCACCTCGACGCCGGGGACCTCGGGGAACGGCTCGGGCGCGTAGGACATGGGCGAAGTCCTACCCGATCAGCCCCCGTACCGGTTGGTGATCGGCAGGCGGCGGTCGCGACCGAAGGAGCGCGGCGTGATCTTGATGCCGGGCGGGTTCTGGCGGCGCTTGTACTCGGCGACGTCGACCAGGCGGATGATCCGGGAGACCTCCTCGCCGTCCCAGCCGCGGCCCACGAGCGCGTCGCGGCCCAGGTCGTCCTCGACGTAGCCCTGCAGGATCGGATCGAGCACGTCGTAGGGCGGCAGGGAGTCCTGGTCGGCCTGGTCCGGGCGCAGCTCGGCGCTCGGCGGCCGCGACACGACCTCCTCGGGCACGGGATCGACCGGGTCGCGGTGCGCGCGCGCGGCCACGAGCTCGTAGACGAGCGTCTTGGGCACGTCCTTGATGACCGCGAAGCCACCGGCCGAGTCGCCGTAGAGCGTCGAGTAGCCCACGCTCATCTCCGACTTGTTGCCCGTGGTCAGCACGAGCCAGCCGAGCTTGTTGGAGAGCGCCATGAGCAGGTTCCCGCGGATGCGGGCCTGCAGGTTCTCCTCGGTGAGGTCGGCCTCCAGGCCCTCGAAGCTCTCGGCCAGCAGCTCGTCGTAGGCGCGCATCGGGCCCTCGATGGGCAGTTCCCGCACGCCGATGCCGAGGTTGTCGGCCAGCACCTTCGCGTCGGACTGCGTCCCGGTGGACGAGTAGCGCGAGGGCATGATCACCGCGTTGACGCGGTCGGCACCGAGCGCGTCGACGGCCACGAGCACCACCAGGGCCGAGTCGATGCCCCCGGACAGGCCGAGCACGACCTGCGCGAAGCCGTTCTTCTCGACGTAGTCGCGCGTGCCGAGCACGAGCGCGGCGTAGACCTCGGCGACGGGATCCAGCCACGGCGCGACGTCGCCGCGGTGGCGCTCGATGTCCTGCGCCGCGCTCGCGCGGGTCGTCAGGCGGGCGAGCACGGGCACCGCCGGGCGCTCCTGGCGCACGGCGGCGCGCGGCCGCGTGTCGCGCAGGCGCCCCTGCGCGGGGGCGTCGGTGTCCACGTCGCAGACCAGCAGCGCCTCGGTGAACAGCGGCGCCCGTGCGACGGGCTCCCCGTGGTGGTCCAGCACGCAGCTCGAGCCGTCGAAGACGAGCTCGTCCTGGCCGCCGACCAGGCCGCAGAAGGCGATGGACACCAGGGAGTCACGGGCGCGCTGGGCGAGCATCTGCTCGCGGCGCTGCGGCTTGCCCGCCGAGTAGGGGGAGGCGGAGAGGTTGAGGACCAGGCGCGCGCCGGCGTTGGCCTCCTCGCTCAGGGGCGCGCCCGGCACCCAGATGTCCTCGCAGATGGTCAGCCCGACCTTCACGCCGTCGATCTCCACCAGCGCGGGCCCCTCGCCGACCTGGAAGTAGCGCAGCTCGTCGAAGACGCCGTAGTTGGGCAGCTGGACCTTGCGGTAGACGGCCTGGACGGCACCGTCGGCGCAGACCGCCGCGGCGTTGTAGGCGTCGTCGTCGTAGTCGGGGAAGCCGACGACCGCGACGATCCCGTCGCAGGTCGCGGCGACGCGGTCGACCACCGCGCGCGCGTCGCGCAGGAAGTGCTCCTTGAAGAGCAGGTCCTCGGGTGGGTAGCCCGTGACGGCCAGCTCGGGGAAGACCACGACCTGCGCGCCCGCGGCCTGCGCCGCGGCCACCTGCTCGACGATCTTCGCCTCGTTGCCGGGCAGGTCCCCGACCACGGCGTTCATCTGGGAGAGGGCGAGGCGCATCGTCCGCCCAGTCTCCCAACCCGTGGGTGGACGGGCGGGTGGGACGGGTGGCTACCCGCCCGATCCGCGGCCGAGCCAGTGGTC
>CAXUES010000240.1:0-5388 GCA_964250185.1 uncultured Solirubrobacteraceae bacterium
TCGTCGGTGGCCAGCGACAGGTACCAGTCCCACCACGCCTCGTTCGAGCCCTCCCACGGCTTGTCCACACCCGACTCGCGGGCGTGGTCGGCGGAGAGGATCCGGCTGTCGGTGTCGGTCATGCGGCGCCTTCCGGGGCGGGGTCGAGCAGGATGAGGTCGACCTGCTGGGTGAAGCGGTGCACGCCGGCGTCGGCGTCGTGGCAGGACTCGAGGTAGGCGCCGAGGGCGGGGCCCTCGCGCATCGCCTCCAACGAGATGGTGTCGTCGAAGAGGCAGCGCTGGAGGTAGCCCTCGAGCACCGCGCGGTCGTCGTCGGCCACGACGTGGTCGTAGGTCAGCCGGCGCACGGACGGCTGCGCGCCGAGCGCGCGCAGCGCGGCGATGAGCTCCTCCGTGGCCACGTAGGGCGTGCCGGGCTCGTCGCGGTCGGCGAGGTAGGCCCGGTAGGAGGCGTGGTAGTGGCCCTCCTGCGAGCCCTGGGCGATGACGCCCAGGCCGTGCGGCGCGCGGGCGGCCAGGAAGCGCTCCATGGCCGCGTCGATGTTGGCGGGCACCAGCGCGTAGAGCGCGTGGGTGGCCCAGACGACGTCGAACGGGCCGACGGCCGCGTCGAGGCCCTCCAGCGTCACCTCGTGGCGGGCGGCCTCGAGGAAGGGCGGCGCGAGCTCGCCCGCGGCCTCCTCCAGCGCGAAGGCCGACGGGTCCAGCAGGTCGTAGGTGATCCGGACCTCCCCGTCCAGCGCGCCCACGCCGCCGTGGCGCAGCAGCGCGGCGGGGAACTTGCCCGAGCCGCAGGCGACGTCCAGGAGCGTGAGCTCGCCGCTCCCGCCCGCGCGCCGGGCGACGTCGCGCAGCGCCTGTGGCCAGTCGAGCGAGGTGGCCAGCACCTCGTAGTCGAGGTGCGCCAGCGCGTAGAACGCCTCCATCTCGCGCCGGCCCTCCTCGCTCCAGTGCGCGAGGCTGCGCTCCGCGGTGTCCATCGTCGGTTCGTGACCCATCGACCGCGGAGCATGACGCCCTCGCCCCGGGCGACCGGTGAGCTTGGCGCGTCCGGGCCGTCTGGACCGGTGTGTACGTTCGCGAACATGAGAGACCCAGGCGCCGCCCGATGACGGCTGCCATCACCGTGGAGGGGCTGGTGAAGCGCTTCGGGGACGTCCACGCCCTGGACGGCGTGGACCTCGAGGCGCGGGAGGGCGCCGTGCTCGGCCTGCTGGGTCCCAACGGCGCCGGGAAGACCACCGCGGTCCGCGTCATGGCGACGTTGCTCAAGCCCGACGCGGGCACGGTCCGCGTCGCCGGCTTCGACGTCGTCCGGGACGCGACGGCGCTGCGCGGGAAGATCGGCCTGGCCGGCCAGTACGCCGCCGTGGACGAGAACCTCACGGGCCAGGAGAACCTGACCATGGTCGGGCGCCTGTACGGGGAGAAGCGCCCCGTGGCCCGCGTGCGGGCCGACGAGCTGCTGGAGCGCTTCGGCCTCACCGACGCGGCCACGCGGACGGCGAAGACGTACTCCGGCGGCATGCGGCGCCGGCTCGACCTCGCCGCCGCGCTCGTGGCCAAGCCGCCCGTGGTCTTCCTCGACGAGCCCACCACGGGCCTGGACCCGCGCTCCCGGCTGGACCTCTGGGACACGATCGAGGAGCTCGTGGCCGAGGGGACCACCGTCCTGCTGACGACGCAGTACCTCGACGAGGCCGACCGCCTGGCCGACCGCATCGCGGTCATCGACCACGGCAAGGTCATCGCCGAGGGCACGTCGGACGAGCTGAAGGACCGCGTCGGGGGCGAGCGCCTCGAGGTGCGCCTGGTCGACGGATCGCGCGCCGAGGCGGCGGCGACCGCGCTGGGACCCATGTCCGACGAGGGCGTGCAGACGGAGGACGGGGTCGTGTCGCTGACCATCCGCAGGCGCAGCGGGGCGATCGTCGACGCGGTGCGTCGCCTCGACGAGGCGGGCGTCGACGTGGACGACCTCGCCCTGCGCCGGCCGACGCTCGACGACGTCTTCCTCAGCCTGACGGGGCGACCCGCCGAGGACGTCGGGGCCGGCGCGGAGGCGGCGGCATGAGCCGCGTCGTGTCCGACACGCTGGTCATCGCCCAGCGCAACCTCCTGCGCATCACCCGCCAGCCCGACCTCTTCATCGGCTTCACGATCCAGCCGATCATGTTCACCCTGCTCTTCGTCTACGTCTTCGGCGGGGCGATCACCGTGCCGGGCGGCGACTACGCCGTCTTCCTGATCCCGGGCATCCTGGTGCAGAACATCGCCTTCGGCGGCATCGTCACCGCGCTCGGCCTGGCCGACGACCTCAACAAGGGGCTCATCGACCGCTTCCGGTCGCTGCCCATGTCCCGGTCGGCGGCGGTGCTCGCCGGGCGCACGCTGGCCGACGTGGTGACGAACTTCGTCGGGTTGGTGATCCTGGTGATCACCGGGTTCGTCGTCGGGTTCTCGTTCCAGACGAGCGTCGGTGAGGTCCTGCTCGGCCTGGTGATCGTGATGCTCTTCGGCTACGCGTTCTCGTGGGTCTTCGCGTTCCTGGGGATGCTCGTCAAGTCACCCGAATCGGCCAACGCCGTCGGCTTCCTCGTCGTGTTCCCGCTGACGTTCATCTCGTCGGCGTTCGTCCCGGCCGAGTCGCTGCCCAAGGTCCTCAAGTGGTTCGCCGACGTGAACCCGTTCACCATCGTCGTCGACGCGTTGCGCGCGCTGTGGGTCGGCACCGAGGCCGGCAACGCGGTGTGGGGCGCGATCGTCTGGTCGCTCGTGATCCTCGGGATCTTCGCCCCGCTGGCGGTCGCCCGCTACCGGAGGACCGCCTCGCGCTGAGCCCGCCGCCTAGTGCATGCGGGGGTCGACCCACAGGTCGTCGAGGTAGGTCGTGGCGCCGATGGGGTCGGCGGCGATGACGAAGGTGACCATGCGCCACCCGCTCGTCGCGCCGCCGAGCTCCGGGCGCACGTCGATGTCGTCGCTGGGTGCCCACGCGGCCCCGGGCCGCAGCCGCGCTGTGATGCGCGTGCGGTCCAGGCGGCCGTAGCTCACGGCGACGTTGACCCGGGAGCCGCGGCCGCCGCGGGCCCACAGGCGGGCGGTGCCGTAGTGCAGGTCCACGCAGACCGGCGGGCTGACCGCGACGCTGCGAGCGGGCAGCGCGAGCGTCCCGCCCGTGCTCCCGTCGGCCTGCTCGGTGGGGGTGAACGACGCCCCGCCGTAGGTCCGCCAGCCCGCCTCGGCCGGCGCGGTGAAGTCGCCGCCGGGCGCCAGGACGTAGTCGCGCACGTCGCCGAAGGGGGCGAACGGCTGCTCGACGACCGGATCGGCGCACGCCGAGGACGAGGGAGCCGACGGCGCGGGCAGGGCGGCGTCGGCCACGGCGGCGACGGGCGCGCCGAGCGCGTCGGCGAGGTCGTCGCCGGTGTCGGCGGCCTGCGCGAGGGGGGCGGCGACGAGGCCGCCGGCGAGCACGGCGAGCGTCGTGCCGGCACGTCGGAGCGCGCGGGGACCTGGGGAGTGCATGGGAGAGCTCCTCGACTCGCCGTCACCGCCGCGAGAGGGCCGGCGGACGCATGGTCCCGCCCGTGCCCCACAAGTGGGGATGGGCCGTCAGGGGAGGTGCCTCGAACCTCAAGCGGTCCTGGGAGCGTGCCGATGGCCTCATGAGCAGTGTCGACCGTCCTCGACCTCCCCCCGCCGACCGCCGACGTCCTCGAGGAGGTCCTGCGTCGCGACGCCTCCACGCTGGGGGCGCGCGAGCGCCGCGTGGAGCTCTCCCTCACCGCGCTCGTGGCGCTGGCCACCCTGGCGCTCGTGCTCGCCTTCGGCGTGCAGGGCCGCGCCGACTGGCCCGCCCTCGTCGGCTCGGCGCTGCTCATCGCCGCGGCGATGCACGTGCGCTTCGACGTCGGCAGCGGGTTCACGGTGCCGACCCAGCTCGGCTTCGTGCCGCTGCTCTTCGCCACGCCGCCGGCGCTTCTGCCCGTCGCCGTGGTCGTGGCCATCATGGCGGGACGGCTCCCGGGCGTCGTGCGCGGCACGCTGCGCCCGTCGCGGCTGCTGCTGTGCGTCCCGAACTCCACCTTCGCCCTCGGGCCCGCCGCGGTGCTCGCCGCGCTCGGGCCGCGGGCGCTCGACGAGCACCCCGTCGCGCTACTGGCGCTCGCCTTCGTCGCCCAGGTCGCCGTGGACGGCGCCACCTCGTGCGCGCGCGACGCCTACGAGCTCGGCGTCCCGCCCCGCGAGCAGCTGCGCGAGCTCCCCGTCTACGCCGTCGACGCGCTGCTCACCCCGACGGGCTACCTCGTCGCCCTGGCGGCGGCGGCGAGCCCGCTCGCGCCCGTGGCCGTCCTGCCGCTCATGCTGCTGCTCGGCGCCTTCGCCCGCGAGCGGCGCGGCCGGATGGAGTCGATGCAGGAGCTCAACAGCGCCTACCGCGGCGTCGCGCTCGTCCTCGGCGACGTCATCGAGGCCGACGACTACTACACCGGCGAGCACTCCCGCGCGGTCGTCGACCTCGCGGTGAGCGTCGGCGGCGAGCTCGCGCTCGCTCGCGGGCGCCTGCGCGACCTCGAGTTCGCCGCGCTCCTGCACGACGTGGGCAAGGTCGCGATCCCCAAGGCCGTCATCAACGCGCCGCGCGCGCTGACCCCCGAGGAGTGGGAGCTCGTCAAGACCCACACCGTGGCCGGCCAGCAGATGCTCGACCGCGTGGGCGGCTTCATGTGCGGGGTGGGACGCATCGTGCGCTCCCACCACGAGCGGTGGGACGGCACGGGCTACCCCGACCGCCTCTCCGGCGCGGCGATCCCGCTCGAGGCGCGGATCGTCGCCTGCTGCGACGCCTACAACGCCATGACGACCGACCGCCCGTACCGCAAGGCGCTGCCGGCCGCCGTGGCCCGGGACGAACTGCGCGCCAACAGCGCGAGGCAGTTCGATCCCGAGGTCGTCGAGGCGCTCCTGCGCGCCGTGGCCGGTCGCTAGTTGGCGACGACGCCGAGGGGCTCGTCGCCCAGGCCGGCGTCCTTGCGAAGGCGCGCGGCGATCTCCTTGATCTCCTCCGGGGCGTAGTCGCCGCCGAAGTTGGCCGGCTGGACCGGCAGGTCGTTCGGGGGGAAGCCCTCGTACGGCCCGTCGACGACCTGCAGCGGCTCGCCCGTCTCCGGGTGCGGGCCGTTGAAGACCGCGGGGAGCTCCTTGTAGTCCTCGAGCGAGAAGCGGTAGAGCTTGGTGTGCTCGCCCGTCTCCATGTGCTTGACCGACTCCGGGATCTTGTTCGTGGCGATGCGGGGGCTCGGGAAGAGCTTCTCCATGTTCGCCCCGGTCAGCAGCTCCAGCGCGCGGGCGTAGGCGACCTGGTGGACGCCGCCGCGGATGA
>CAXUES010000241.1:0-5384 GCA_964250185.1 uncultured Solirubrobacteraceae bacterium
AGGCGCGTGATCGCGGTCGGGGCGTCGTTGGTGTGCAGCGTGGAGAGCACCAGGTGGCCGGTGAGCGCGGCCTCCACGGCGATCTGCGCGGCCTCGCGGTCGCGGATCTCCCCCACCATGATCACGTCGGGGTCGGCGCGCATGAGCGACCGCAGGCCGGTGGCGAACCCCAGGCCGGCCCGCTGGTTGACCTGCACCTGGGTGACGCCGTCGACCTGGTACTCGACGGGGTCCTCGATGGTGATGATGTTCTTCTCGGGCGTGTTCAGCTCGCCGAGCGCGGCGTAGAGCGACGTCGACTTGCCCGAGCCGGTGGGCCCGGTGACGAGCACCGCGCCGTAGGCCTGCGTGAACGCGCGCCGGAAGCGCGAGGCCTCGGCCTCGAGCATCCCGAGCTTGTCGAGCTCCATGACCACGGAGGCCTGGTCGAGGATCCGCAGGACGGCGCCCTCGCCGTGGACGCTGGGGAGCGTCACGACGCGCAGGTCGACGTGGCGGCCCTCGATGGTCAGGCCCATCCGCCCGTCCTGGGGCAGCCTGCGCTCGGCGATGTCCAGCTCGGACATGATCTTCACGCGGGAGATCGCCCCGGCCACCATCCGCCGCGGCACCGAGGCCGCCTCGATGAGCACGCCGTCGACGCGGAAGCGCACCCGCAACGCGATGCCCGTGCCCTGGCCCTGCTCGGGCATCGGCTCGAGGTGGATGTCCGAGGCGCCCTGCTCGATGGCCCGCGCGATGATCTGGTTGACGAGCTTGATGACCGGCCCGTCGTCGGCCGTCTCGCGGAGGTCGACGACCTCCGCCGGGCCGTCCTCGGCCTCCTCCACCAGCGCCGACGCGACGACGTCGTCGAGCTGGGAGAGGCGCTGGATGAGCACCGCGACGTCCTCGCGCGAGGCGACGCCGAGGCGCACCTCGTAGCCCGTCATGAGCCTGATGTCGTCGACGGCCAGGACGTTGGCCGGGTCGGCGGTGGCCACGAGGATCGCGCGGTCGCCGTGGAAGGCGACCGGCACCGCCTCGTAGCGGCGGGCGGCGCCCGCGTCGAGCAGGTTCGCCGCGGCCATGTCCACGGGGAAGGCCGCCAGGTCCAGGTGGTCGAGGCCGTGGCGCTCCGCGACGGCCCGTGCGAGGTCGCCCTGGCTGATCGTGCCCTGCTCGACGAGCACGGCCTCGGGCGTGGTGCCCTGGGTGCGGGCCGCCGCGACGGCCTGCTGCACGCGCTCGGCGTCGGCCAGGCCGAGCTCGATGATCACGTCGGTGAGGAAGCGCGCACCGCCCGCCTCGCGCCGCCGGGGCGGGGTGACGCCCGGCTCGCCGGCCGGTTGCGGCAGCTCGTCGCCGACCGGCCGCAGGTGCCCGAAGCCGCTCACGTCGTCCCCCGTGCGGCGGCGCGCATGACGTCGAGCGGGGCTTCGGCCCCGGTCCAGCTCCGCAGGCTCAGCGCGCCCTGGCGCACGAGCACCTCGAGGCCGTCGACCGTCGCGACGCCGGCGGCGGTCGCCGCGCGCAGCAGCGGGGTGGGGCCGTCAGGCCGGTACACGAGATCCACGACGACGTCGCATCTGGACAGGTCATCGGCGGCGAGCCCCAGGTCCTGCACCACCGGGCTCGACCGACCGTCCAGGCCCAGCGAGGTGCAGTTGACCAGGAGCTCCGCATCGACGGGGGCCTCGGCGGGCTGCGCCTGCACCCCGAGGTCGGCGGCCAGCGCCTCGGCGCGGGCGTGGGAGCGGTTGCGCACCGCGACGTCGGCGCCCGCGGCGGCCAGGGCCCAGGCCACCGCGCGCGCGGAGCCGCCCGCTCCCAGGACGAGCGCCCTCCGGCCGCGCGGCGCGAAGGCGCCGAGCGCGGCCAGCAGCCCGGGCGCGTCGGTGTTCTCCGCGTGGGTGGTGCCGTCGGCGAGGAAGGTCAACGTGTTGGCGGCGCCGATCGCGCGTGCCGCCTCGGAGGCCGTGTCGGCCGCGGCGAGGGCGGCCTCCTTGTGGGGGATCGTCACGTTGGCGCCCACGAACCCCGCGGCGGGCAGCGCGCCGAGCAGCTCCACGAGGGCCTCGGGCGGGCAGGGCAGCAGGTCGTAGGTCCAGGTCGGCGCGAGGCCGAGCTCGGCGAGCGCCGCGCCCTGCATCGCCGGGGAGCGCGAGTGGCGCACGGGCCAGCCCAGCACGCCGAGGCGGCGGCCATCGCTCACCCGCCGGACGGGTCCTTCCCGCCGTTGGCCTCACGGGCCCGGTTGTACGCGGCGACGTCGCGCTGGAACTGCGCGTCGGTCTCGGAGAAGCTGTGGGCGCCCTTGCCCCCGGGCTTGACGACGTAGTACAGCGCCTTGGAGCTCGAGGGGTTCGCCGCCGCCTGCAGCGAGGCCAGGCCGGGCGAGCCGATCGGCCCTGGCGGCAGCCCGAGGTTCAGGCGCGTGTTGTAGGGCGTGTCCTTCTCGAGCACGGACTGCACGAGCGGCTTGGTCCAGTTGTTGGTCTCGAAGCGCGTGGTCGCGTCGATCCCGAGCGGGATGTCCTGGCGCAGGCGGTTGTAGATGACCGCCGAGATCGTGCGCCGCTCGCGGGCGAGCGTCGCCTCGCGCTCGATCATCGAGGCGATGATCACCACGTCGTACCGGCTGAGCCCACGGGCCCGGGCGCGCGTCATGGAGATCCCGCGGAAGTTGCGCTTGAACGCCTGCAGCTGCTCGGCGACCAGCGTGCGGGAGGTCGCGGTGCGCCGCAGCTCGTAGGTCGCGGGGAAGAGGAAGCCCTCCAGCGAGCGGGTGCTCCGCGGCGCGCCGTAGTCGCGCGGCGACAGCGCGCTGGAGCTGCGCGACGCCGTCAGGTAGGAGCCGCGCAGGCCCGCCTTGGCCACGATCGGGCGCGTCTCGCGGCGCGAGCGGCCCTCGGGAATGGTCACGTCGATGGTCGCGGCGGCCGTCGGCGGCGTGGTGAGCGTCGTCAGGACGGCGTCGTAGGGCTCGCTGTGGCGGAAGGCGTAGGTGCCCGCCCGGAGGTTCGCGCGGTCGCCCGTGATGCGCGAGCGGATGCCGAAGAAGAACGCCGAGTCGACCACGCCGCGGTCGGCGAGCAGGTCGCCGACCTCGCTGGCCGTCGCGCCGTCGGGGATCGTCACGCGGACGGCGCCCGAGCCCTCGCCGGCGAAGGGCTGGTAGATGCCGTTGAGGAACCAGAGGACCGCCACGAGCACCAGGATCGGGATGAGCAGCAGCAGCCGCCGGCCCAGCCGGCGCTTGCGCCGCGGGATGTCGCTCGCCCCACGGCGGGGCAGGCCCTCCGCGCCCGCCGCGGAGATGACCGCGGAGCCCTGCACGCGCTTGACGCCCGTGGGGCGCTCGTCGCGGCCGAGCACGCGGACGGCAGGCCGGTCGTCGGTCCACTCCGGGTCGCCCCGGTGCTCCTCCCGCTCGATGGCCGCGGGCTCGTAGCGCTCCGGCTCCTGCTCGGGGATCGCCGTGAACGCCTGGGTCGCCTGGAGGTCGTCGTCGACGACCTCGGGCTCGGGGATCGGCTCGGGTTCGGGCTCGGGCTCCGGCTCCGGCTCCGGCTCCGGCTCCGGCGGGACGATGCGGGCGGCCTCCTGGCGCACGCGCGGCGCGTCGGTCGGCTGGACCTGCGACGGCACCGGGTGCTCGAACGTGTAGTCGCCGGTCTCCTCGAAGGGCTCGTCGTCCTCGACGGGCTCGGGCTCCGGCTCCGACGCGGGCACCCGCTCGAAGTCGTAGGTCGGCGGATCGGCGACCGGCTCGGCCGCCTCGTAGGCGATGGGCTCGGGCTCGGGGTCGGGAACCGGCTCGGGGTGGAGCTCGGGCTCGGGGATCGGCTCGGCGTCGCGCTCGAAGATCGGCTCCGGCTCCGGCTCCGGCGCGAGCGGCTCGTGGGCCGGCTCCACGACGGGCGCGGGCGGCGGCTCCTCGAGCGCCGGCGGCACGACCGGCTCGGGCCGGCCCTCGCGCCGCGCCCGGCGCGCCTCGCGCTCCAGTCGCGCACGTTCGCGGTCGTCCGCGCTGCGCTCGCCACCGTCGTCGCGGCGGCCCGACCCGAAGAGGGGGCTCACGCGGGGAGCTCGTGTCCGTGGCGGGCCAGGTAGTCCTCGAGCAGCACGGCGGCCGCCCGCGAGTCCTCCGAGGTGGTGCCACCCGCGCGGGCGGCGATCGCCGTGGTGAAGCGCTCGTCGTAGAGGTCGACCGGGATGCGCGTGCCGAGGGCCTCGCGCAGGCGCTCGGCGAAGTCGCGGCACTCCTGCGTCTGCTCGGTGTCGCGGCCGCTCAGGCCGATGGGCAGGCCGACGACCACCCGCTTGACGCCGCGGGCGCGCACGACGCCGAGCACGCGCCCGAAGCCCTTGCGGGTGCCCGGGGCGAGCACGTGGTCGATCGGGGTGACGAGCGTGCCCGTCGGATCGCTCACCGCGCAGCCGCAGCGGGCGGAGCCGTAGTCCAGCGCCAAGATGCGCATGACCCTACCGGCGGGTGTGGGCGGTCGAGCGGCAGGCCACGGCACCACCGTAACCGGCGCGCCCGCCCCCCGGCCTCACCCCTCCTCGAGGTTGATCATCACGTGCTTCATGCGGGTGTACTCCTCCACGGCGTAGGCCGACAGGTCCTTGCCGTAGCCCGACAGGCCCCAGCCGCCGTGGGGCATCTCGGAGAGGAACGGGATGTGGTCGTTGACCCAGACGCAGCCGAAGGCGAGCTCCCGGGAGGCGCGCATGGCCGCGGCGACATCGCGGGTCCAGACCGACGCCGCGAGGCCGTAGGGCGTGTCGTTGGCCCAGGCCAGCGCCTGCTCGGCGTCGTTCGCGCGCTGCACGGTGACCACCGGCCCGAAGACCTCCTGCTGGACGATCTCGGAGTCCTGCGCCGGCCCGGCGACCACCGTCGGCTCGACGAAGAACCCCGCGCCCGCCACGGCGCTGCCGCCGGTGAGCACCTCCGCGCCGCCGTCGGCCGCGCGGTCCACGAAGCCGAGCACCCGCTCGCGCTGGCGGGCGGAGATGACCGGCCCGAGCTCGGTCCCGGCGTCCTCGGCGGGCACGCCGACCCGCAGGGAGGACGTCGCGGGCACGAGCGCCTCGAGGAGCCGGTCGTAGATGCCCGCGGTGGCGACGACGCGGCAGGCCGCCGTGCAGTCCTGCCCGGCGTTGTAGAAGCTCGCGACGCGCAGGCCGGCGACGACGGCGTCCACGTCGGCGTCGTCGAGGACGACCACCGGGGCCTTGCCGCCCAGTTCGAGGTGGACCCGGGCGAGCGTGTCCGCGGCGGCCCGCGCGATCGCCTTGCCCGTGCCGACCGACCCGGTCAGCGAGACCATCTTCACCGCGGGGTGCGTGACGATCCCCGACCCGACCGGGTCGCCCTGGCCCGTGACGACGTTCAG
>CAXUES010000242.1:0-2066 GCA_964250185.1 uncultured Solirubrobacteraceae bacterium
ATGGCCGATGTGCGGCTCGCCGCTGGGGTACGGGAGCATCTCCAGCACGTAGGAGCGCGGGGCGCCGTCGTCGGGCTCCCCGGGGACCGGGTCGGGGACCTCCCAGGTCCGCTCGTCGGCCCACACCGCCTGCCAGCGCGGCTCGATCTCGGCGGGGTCGTAGCGCTGCTCGTCCATCGGGAGGGAGCATAGGAGCGGGCTGGGCGCGTTCTGCCGCGATCCGGGCGGTCGAGCGCGTACCCTCCGGCGCCCATGGCCGAGCGGCCACGCGACACGACCACCGCACACGCGCAGGTCGCCTCGATCCTCGAGGCCGCCGAGCAGGCTGCCGCCGCCATCCGGGCCGACGCGGAGGACCGCGCGCGCCGTCGCATCGCCGAGGCGACCCGCGCCGGCGACCTGCGCGTGGAGGCCGCCGAGGCCGAGGCCGCCGAGCTGCTCGAGGAGGCGCGCCAGGAGGCCCACGCCACCGTCCAGTCGGCGATCGACCGCTCCGTGGACGAGCGCGCCGAGGCCCAGCGCCGCCAGGAGGCGGTCCGCGCGGAGATCCAGACCATGCAGCGCGAGGCCCAGGAGCGCCGCGACGCCCTCGTCGGCGAAGCCGAGCGTGAGGCCGAGGCGCTGCGCAGCGGCCTGCAGGCCGACGTGGAGCACGTGCGCGGGGAGGCCGACGCCTACGCGAAGGACGTCCGCGGCAAGGCCGACGCGCACGCCGAGGCGGTGCGCGCCGAGGCCGACGCCCACGCCCGCCAGGTCCGCGCGCAGGCCGACGAGCACAGCCGCCGGGTGCGGGCCGAGGCCGAGGAGGAGGTGCGCGCCGTGCGCGCGGACGCGCGCGAGCAGGCCCGCTCGTCGCTGGCCGACGCCCAGGGCGCCGCGGGCGAGGTCCTGCGTGACGGCGGCGAGCTCGCGGGTGACCTGCAGGCGCTGTCGGCGTCGTTGCGGCGCAACGCCGAGGTGCTGCTGCGCGACGTCCGCGACGCGCACACGACGATGACCGCCAAGCTCGAGCGCGCGGCGCCCCGGGGCGTCGCCCCCGGCCCGTCCCGCAGCGCCCGTCGCGGCGGGAGCGACGCGCAGGACGACGGCGACCTCGACGTGCCCGAGTTCCTCCCGGGGCGGTAGTCCTCCGCGTGGGCGGCGTTGCTACGCTGCGTGACCTCGCGGGGCTATAGCTCAGCTGGGAGAGCGCCTGCATGGCATGCAGGAGGTCGACGGTTCGAGCCCGTCTAGCTCCACTCGCGACCCGAAGGCCCGCCCAGTGCGGGCCTTCGCGCGTTCGAGCGGAGCGGTGACGCGCCACAGCCAGGGATCTTCAGTTGCAAGTGAGGCGGTCAGCGTGCAGAGTCGCCGCCGATCTACCGGAACGGCCCGGATGGCCGACCGTGCCTCGGCGACCCCGCATCGTCCGAGCGCTGGAGAGGAGCTCCCATGTCCGCAGCTGTGGCGCCACGCACGTCCCGTCCGACCCCTGCCTCGCCGGCTCGCCCGCGACGGGCGCGGACGCTCGGCTGCGCCATCGCCCTGGTCCTGTCGCTCGGCGCGGCGAACGCCCAAGGCGCTCACGCGGCGACCAAGTCGACGCCGGACACCCGGCTCGCCGCGCACACGACCGATGCCGGCCACCTGGCGGCCTCGCGGAGCGCCGCTCGGGCCGGCGGCGCGGTGGTCGGCGACGCGGGCTGCACGAGCACGGTGCTCCCCGCCAACGACGACGGCTCCTCCGACGAGGTCGCCCTGCCGTTCGCGGTCGACTTCTTCGGCGCGCAGCACTCGAGCCTCTGGGTCAACAACAACGGCAACGTGACCTTCGGCGGACCGCTGGCGACGTTCACGCCCTTCCGGATCACCGCGTCGACGCCGCCGATCATCGCGCCGTTCCTCGCGGACATCGACACGCGTGGGGCGTCCTCGGGGCTGGTGACCTACGGGCGCACGACCTACGCGGGGCGAGCGGCGTTCTGCGTCAACTGGCGTGGTGTCGGCTACTACTCCGGCCACAGCGACCGGACCAACGACTTCCAGCTCCTGCTCGTGGAACGGGGGGACCTGGCGCCGGGCGACTT
>CAXUES010000242.1:2076-5381 GCA_964250185.1 uncultured Solirubrobacteraceae bacterium
CCTTCGAGACCGGCGATGCGAGCGGCGGCTCGGGCGGCACCGGCGGCACGTCCGCGGGCGCGGGCTTCTCCAACGGCGACGGGGACGACAGCCACTTCTTCGAGCTGCCCGGCTCCCTGGAGGACGGTGCCCTCCTCGACAGCGCCCCCTTCGGCCTGGTCGACAGCGGCGAGGGCAGCACGGTCCCCGGGCGCTACGTCTTCCACGTCGAGCAGCCGGCCGACGGGTCGACCTCGATGGCCGGGCTGTCACGTCCCTACCCGACCGGTGGCCTCGGCTACAGCTTCCGCAACGAGGGCCTGGCCGACTTCAGCGCCCAGACCGGGGTGCTGACCGGAGAGGCGCTCTCGCCCAGCGCGCTGGGACGGGCGTTCACCGACTGGGGGCGCAACGTGGTCGCCGCCCGCCAGGCGAGCTCCACGACCTCCGACCTCGCCAGCGTCGCGGCGGGTGGCCTCTGCTACGGGATGGCGTTGAGCGCGGGGCGCTTCGACGCCCTCGTCGACCCGGTGGCCAGTGCGCCGGCGGGTCGCAGCGGCGCCGCCTGGGCCCGTGCGGGCAGCGGGCCGGGCGCCGCCTCCCGCCTGCCCGTCCCCTCGCCGCCGCTCTACGGGGCTGGAGCAGACAGCACGTACAACCGCGAGATGCTCAGCCTCCTGGCGGTCGACTGGACGACCCAGTTCTCGCGCGAGGTCAGCGCCACGCTGCAGCGCCAGCACTACGCCTACTCGGACCGCACGGCGGGCGTCGACTCGATGAAGTCGCAGCTCTCCAGCGTCATGCTCGGTGGTGTCGACCGCTATGACCCGTCGGGCACGCTCGGCGGGCCGCCGAACAGCGGATTGGCCGTCATCGTCATCCAGACGTTCGGAGCCCATCCGGCTGGTCACGCGGTGCTCGCCTACAGCGCCGAGCCACGCAGCGGCGGCGGTCTCAGCATCGACGTCTGGGACAACAACATCCCCGGCGAGCAGCGGACCTTCGACATCGACCGGTCGGGCAGCTGGACCTACGACGGCGCCGACGTCGACCGCTGGGCCCAGGGGCAGTGGTCGATGAGCGCGAGCGGCGGTCACCCGAAGGGCTACCTGTCGGTGCTGCCGCTCTACACGCCGTTCGACCTGCACTTCTTCCCCGAGCACGTCGGCGGGGTGGGCAGCGGGACCTACGTCGACGTCCCGCCGGGCAGCACCGTCCAGCGCGCTGTCGACGCGGCCGGAGCCGAGGCCGACATCGAGCCGGTGGCGACCGGCGTCGCCGACGGTGACGGCGGCGCGATCATCGACCTGCCGAGCGACGGCGGTCAGGTGACGCTCTCCGGCGCCAGGCCCTCGCTGGGCGTGCGGGGCGCGGACACCTCCATGACCGCTGACGCGACGGGGACCACGGCGAGCCAGGAGCTGACCGCCACCACGGACCAGCAGGCCGGCGCCATCTCGACCACCGGCGTCAGCGCCACCCTCAGCGTCGCCCGACACGACCGCGTGCTGCACGCCCAGGGAGCGTCCGGGCTCACCTTCGCCCCCGATGGGTCGGTCAGCGCCTCCGGTCTGGCCGGACGGACGTCGCTGACCATCGACTTCGACGACAGCGGGACCACGCGCACGGCGACGCTCTACGCGTCCGAGGCACCGACGAGCGGCTCGATCAGCTTCACCGCCGAGCAGGTCGCCGAAGCGCAGCAGGCCACGTCGACGCCGCCCGGTGGCCCTTCGGCCTCGACGACCGAGGTCCCACCGCCCGCGGCGTCGAGCACCGCCGCCCGACCGTCCGTGCCTGCCGCCTCGCCGGCCGTCCCGCCGGCGCTGAGGCTCGCCGTGGCCGCGCGTCCCACCCGCCTCAGGGCCTTCCTGCGCGCGGGCCTCGTCGTGCGAGCTGCGTGCTCGGCATCCTGCGACGTCCGCCTGGCGCTGTCCGTGCCGGCTGCGTCGGCCAGGCGGGCGGGGCTCGTGACCCACGGCCGCCCGGTGACGCTCGCCCGGGCGAACGGCGAGCAGCCGGCAGGCGCGCGCAAGTACGCGCTCCGGCTCAAGCCGAGCCTCGTGAAGCGCCTCCGCGCGGTGAAGGGCCTCAGCCTCCGGCTCGCCGTCACCGCCACGAGCGGTGCGGCCGGTCGCGCCTCGGCCACCAAGGTGGTCCGCATCCGACGGTGATCGATCCGGCAGCCGCCGACGAGCGACGAACCCCGGCCGTTCAGGCCTTCGGCACGGACAGCCGCGCGGACCGCTGCTCCTCGTCCTGCGGGTTGAAGTCCCACAGGCCGCGCAGCTGGGAGCGCAGGTCGTCCGGGAGGCGGTCGACGCCGTGGTGGTCGAGCTCGACGAGGTTGCCCGCCGGGTCGCGGAGGTAGAGCTGGACGACGTCGCCCGGGAGCTCGACGAGGTGGTTGCCGAACGCGTCGAAGTCGAAGGCGCCGCGGCGCTCGGCCGCGCGGTAGGAGGGCTCGACGTCGTCGACGGTGATGCCGAGGTGGTGGTGGCTCGTCGGTGTGAGGTCGCGCTCGAAGAGGTGCAGCTGCGTGTCGCCCAGCGCGAGCCACTGGACCGGGATGCCGAAGTTCGGCGTGGCGATCCTCACCGCGCCCAGGACGTCGACGTAGAAGTCCACCGAGGCCTCCAAGTCCAGGGCGTTGACGCTGACGTGGTTGATGCGCACGGCGGTCATCGGGGTGCTCCTCGCTCGGGTCCCGGCGGCGTAGGCTCGGCCGCCCCCTTCCAGTCAGGAGAGCCTGCCATGTCCGAGGTCGTCGTCGTCGGGTCGTTCACCGCCAAGCCAGGCAAGGAGCAGGAGGCCCGCGAGGCCTTCCAGGCCCTGGTCGAGCCCACTCACGCCGAGGAGGGCTGCATCCTCTACTCGCTGCACGTCGGCTCCGACGATCCGCGGCGCCTGGCCTTCGTGGAGCGCTGGGAGTCCAAGGAGCTCCTGCAGCAGCACCTGGGCAGCGACCACATCGCGGCGGTCCTGGCCCGGGCCGAGGACCTCTTCAGCGACGGCGGCGACATCGTCGTCTACGACGCCCTGCCCGGCGGCACGCCGACCAAGGGCTCGCTCGCGGAGCACGCCGCGGGCTGACGGGCCCGCGGGTCAGAGCGGCACGGCGACGAGGCCGTGCCGCGCCCGCACGCGCCCCAGCCACGCCTGCAGGCGCGCCGCCGTCCACGGGTGCCGGCGCCGGTGCTCGGCCGCGGCGACGCTGACCGGCCAGGCGACGGTCGCCGCGGCGATGCCCGCCGCCCCCGGGACGTCGCGGTCCGCGACGTGCGCGCGCAGCGATCGCACCCGGCGTGGCGCGACGGCCCGCATCG
>CAXUES010000243.1:0-5363 GCA_964250185.1 uncultured Solirubrobacteraceae bacterium
CTCGTGCGCACGCCGATGATCGCGCCGACGAAGATGTACGACTCCTTCCCGACGATCTCCCCCGAGGAGGCCGCCGACATGGTCTGCGAGGCGCTGCGCTCCAAGCCCAAGTCGATCAACACGCGCCTGGGCACGTTCGGCGAGGTCGCCTACGCGCTGGCCCCCAAGGCCGTCGACCAGATCATGCACATGGCCTACAAGGTCTTCCCGGACTCGGCCGCGGCCAAGGGCAAGAAGGACCCCGACGAGAAGGCCTCCATGGAGCAGCTCGCGGTGGCCAACCTCATGAAGGGCGTGCACTGGTAGACCGACGATCGCCGTCTGGCTATTGACAGTAGCCAGACGGCTATGTAGCGTAGCCAGCATGCACCGTGTGACCCAGTTCGGCCTCGTCAACGTCTACCTCGTCGAGGAGGACGACGGCCTGACCCTCATCGACACGGGCGCCAAGGCCAACGCGAAGCGGATCCTCGCGGCGGCCGCGGCGCTCGGCCGCCCGATCGTCCGCATCGCGCTCACCCACGCCCACGACGACCACGTCGGCTCGCTCGACAAGCTCCACGCGGCGCTCCCCGACGCGCAGGTGATCATCTCCACGCGCGACGCGCGGCTGCTCGCGGGCGACCTCTCGCTCGACCCGGGCGAGCCGCAGGGCAAGCCCAAGGGCGGCCTGCACGGCGCCACGACGCGGCCGACCCGCACGGTGGTGCCCGGCGACCGGATCGGCTCGCTGGAGGTCGTCGCGGCGCCCGGCCACACGCCGGGCCACGTCGCGCTGCTCGACGTCCGCGACCGCTCGCTGTACTGCGGCGACGCCTACGCCACGGTCGGCGGCGTCGCCACGACCGCGAAGTCCAAGCTCGTCTTCCCCCTCCCCGGCCTGGCCACCTGGGACAAGGCGACGGGCCTGGAGAGCGCGAAGGCGCTGCGCGCGCTGGACCCCGCCCGCCTGGCCCCCGGCCACGGCAAGGTCGTCGAGGCGCCGGGCGCGGCGATGGACGCCGCCATCGCCCGCGGCGCCTGAGTGCCGCGCCAGGGCCTCGACCGCGCCCGCGTCGTCGCCGAGGCGGCGCTGCTGGTCGACGCGGTCGGCGCGGACGCGGTGACGCTCGCCGCCCTGGCCGATCGCCTCGGGGTGCGCGCGCCCTCGCTCTACAAGCACGTCGCCGGGCTCGGGGCGCTGCGCGGCGACCTCGCCGCGCTCGCGGTCAGCGAGCTCGCCGACGCCCTCGGCGCGGCGGTCGCCGGCCACGCCGGCCGCGACGCGCTGCAGGCCGGCGGCGCGGCGTGGGCCGCCTACGCCCGTGCCCACCCCGGCCGCTACGCGCTGACGCTCCGCTCGCCCATCGGCGGGACCGACGCCCACCGGCAGGCCGGCGGGCGGGCGATCGACCTCATCCGCGCCGCGCTCCGCGAGCTCGACCTCGACGGCGACGACGAGCTGCACGCCATCCGCGCGGTGCGCAGCGCCCTGCACGGCTTCTGCGCGCTGGAGGCCGCGGAGGGCTTCGCGCTCGCCCTGGACCGGGACACGTCGCTCACCCGGCTCCTCGACGCGCTCTGGGACGGGCTGGCCCTCCGCGCCTAGGGCGCGACGAGCCGGCGGACCGCCTCGACGATCGCCGCGCGATGGGCCGCGCGGCGCTCGGGCGTGCGCGGGTCGCGCCCGTCCGCGGCGAGCAGCCCGTCGGGCACGGTGAACCAGGCCGACCCGAGCGTCGTGACGAAGATGACCAGGTCGACGGGATCCAGGCCGCTGCCCGAGCCCTGCGCGCCGCGGGACATGCCGGCCACCTTGGTGATGAACAGCTCGCTGTCCTCGGGCACCGAGTCGGGGCGCTCGAGCTTGCGCCAGGCGCTGATCCGCGCCGCCTCGGGCCGTTCGAGCAGGTAGTCGAACATGCGCGCGGCGTAGCCGGGCAGGTCGTCCTCGGTGAGGGGCACCACCGTGGTCATCGCGGTCAGCACCTCGGTGAGGGCGGCGTCGAAGAGGCCGTCCTTGCTCCCGAAGTGCACGTAGATCATGCGCTTGTTCGCCCCGGCGGCCTCGGCGATGCGGTCGATGCGCGCGCCGGCCAGCCCCCGGGCGGAGAACTCGGCGATGGCCGCGTCGAGGATGCGCGCGCGCGTGGCGCCGGCGTCGCGGGGCACTTGCCGAGCGTACCGCTACGCTGCAGGAACTAACCGGTTACTTACCAGAGGGAGCACGACCACCATGCAGCACCGCAAGCTCGGCACGCAGGGCCTCGAGGTCGGGGCGATCGGCCTCGGCACCATGGGCATGACGATGGCCTACGGCGCCGGAGGCGACGAGGCCGTGAGCGTCGCGACGATCCGCCGCGCCCACGAGCTCGGCGTGACGCTGTTCGACACCGCCGAGCTCTACGGCCTGGGGACCGGCTCCAACGAGCAGCTCCTCGGCCGCGCGCTCACCGGCATCCGCGACGAGGTCACGATCGCCACGAAGTTCGGCTTCGACCTCACCGATCCCGGGCGCATCGGCGAGGCGCTCGACTCCCGCCCGGAGCACATCCGCGAGGTCACCGAGGCGAGCCTGCGCCACCTCGGCACGGACCACATCGACGTCCTCTACCAGCACCGCGTCGACCCCGACGTGCCGATCGAGGAGGTCGCCGGGGCCGTCGGCGAGCTCATCGTGGCGGGCGAGGTCCGCTTCTTCGGGCTCTCCGAGGCGGGGCCGGACGTCCTCCGCCGCGCCCACGCGGTGCAGCCCGTCTCCGTGCTGCAGACCGAGTGGTCGCTCTTCGAGCGCGCCGTCGAGGCCGACGTCCTGCCCGTCGTCCGCGAGCTCGGCATCGGCTTCGTCCCCTACTCGCCGCTCGGCCGCGGCTTCCTCACCGGCGACCTGAAGCCCGCCGCCGAGTACCCCGAGGACGACATGCGCAGCTGGGACGCGCGCTGGCAGCCCGGCAACTTCGAGCGCAACGCCCGCGCGGTCGGGCAGCTGCGCGAGCTCGCGGCCGCGCGGGACATCACCGTCGCGCAGCTCGCGCTGGCCTGGCTGCTGGCCCAGGGCGACGACGTGGTCCCGATCCCGGGCACCCGCAGCGCCGCCCGCGTGGAGGAGAACGCCGGCGCGGCCGACGTGCAGCTGAGCACGGACGACCTCGCCCGGATCGGCGAGATCCTCCCCGGGGGCGCCCACGGCGAGCGCTACCCCGAGGCGATGCTCCCCAGCTGGTAGCTAGTCGCGCTCGCCGTCGCCTGAGCCCGCGGTCTCGCGGGCACGGGCGGCGTGGCCGAGCATGAGCTCGCGGTGGACGTCGCGCGGCTCGTCGGGATCGGGCGTGCGCCGCTCCCACGAGCCGTCGGGGCGCAGGTCCCAGGCGTGCGTGTCGTCGGCCAGGCAGCGGTCCAGCGCGTCGAGCAGGTCGTCGCGCAGGACCTCGTCCTCCACGGCGGCCAGCAGCTCCACGCGCGTGTCGAGGTTGCGCGGCATGAGGTCGGCCGAGCCGATGATCACCCGCTGCTCGTCGCCGCGCTCGAAGGCGTAGATGCGCGAGTGCTCCAGGAAGCGCCCGACCACGCTCGTGACGCGGATGGTGTCCGACACCCCCGGCACGCCGACCCGCAGGCAGCAGATGCCGCGCAGGTTCAGCTCGATGGGGACGCCCTCGGCGGAGGCCGCGTAGAGCGCGCGGATGCAGGCCGGGTCCACGAGCGAGTTCATCTTCATGCGGATCCGCGAGGGGATCCCGTCGCGGTGGGCGGCGACCGTCCGCTCGATCTCCTCGACGATCCCCTTGCGCGCGTAGGCCGGGGCCACGAGCACCTTGCGGTAGCCCCGCGGGCGGCCGTAGCCCGTGAGGAAGTTGAACATGTCGGCGACGTCGTGGCCGATGTCGTCGTCGCAGGTGAACAGGCCGAAGTCGGTGTACAGCCGCGCCGTGGACGGGTTGTAGTTGCCCGTCCCGACGTGGACGTAGTGGCGCACGCCGTCGCCCTCGCGGCGCACGACGAGGATGCACTTGGCGTGCGTCTTGAGCGAGGGGTGGCCGTAGACGACGTGGACGCCGGCCTCCTCCAGCGCGCGCGCCCAGGAGATGTTCGCGCGCTCGTCGAAGCGCGCCTTGAGCTCCACGAGGCAGACGGCCTGCTTGCCGCGCTCGGTCGCCCGGATGAGCGCCGGGACCAGCGGCGAGTCGTCCGAGGTCCGGTACACCGTCATCTTGATGGCCAGGACGTCCGGGTCGTTGACGGCCTGCTCCACGAAGCGCGAGACGCTCGAGGAGAACGAGTCGTAGGGGTGGTGGACGAGCACGTCGCCGCGGCGCATCGCGCCCATGACGTCGCCGCGGCCGTCGTCGGCCTGCAGGCGCGGCTGGGTCACGGCGCTCCACGGCTCGTCGCGCAGGTCGGGCATGTCGGGGAGCTTCATCAGCGCCATGAGGTCGGAGACGTCGAGCATCGTCGACTGCGCGTAGACCTGGCGCTCCTCCAGCGACAGCGCCTCGGTGATCGCCTCGCGCAGCTGCGGCGCCATGCCCGCGCCGAGCTCCACGCGGACGACCTCGCCGAAGCGGCGGCGGCGCAGCTCGGCCTCCACGGCCTCCAGCAGGTCGTCGGCCTCGTCGGAGACCTCGAAGTCGGCGTCGCGCGTGACCCGGAAGACCCCGGCCTGCAGGAGCTCCATCCCCGGGAAGAGGCTGTCGAGGTGGGCGGCGATGACGTCCTCGAGCAGGACGAACGCCGTCTGCCCCGGCGTCTCGGAGACCACGGGCACCAGGCGCGGCAGCACCTCGGTCGGCACCTTGATGCGGGCGAAGCCCGTCGCCCCCCCGGAGGGGTCGCGGACGAGGACGCCCAGGCTCAGCGAGAGGTTGGAGATGTAGGGGAACGGCCGCCCGAGGCCGACGCCGAGCGGCGTGAGCACCGGGAAGATCTGGCGGTCGAAGCGCTCGGCGACCTCCTGGCGCTGGGCCTGCGTCGCCTCCTCCCACGGCACGATCCGCACGCCGTGCTCCTCCAGGGCCGGACGCAGGGCGCCGTCCAGGCACGCGGCCTGGCGTGCCTCCTGCTCGCGCACGCGGGCGGAGATCGCGTCGATCGCCTCGCCCAGGCCAGTGAGCAGCCGCGCCGTGAGACGGTCGAGCGACTGACCGGGCTCCATCAGGTCGAGGTCGCGGTCCGGGTGCAGGTCCGCGATCGCGAGCACCTGGTCGAGCAGGCCGCGGTGCTGCGCGGTGACGCAGGTGCGGACGCGCAGCCCATCAGTCGCGGCGAGGGCGCGGATCATGGGAAAGAGCTTGATCGCCTCGGGCCGGGTGCCGAAGACGATCAGGATGGGGCGCTGGGCACGGTCTGGCATGGCATGCTCCTGCCGCAAAAGCGTTGCGATCCGG
>CAXUES010000244.1:0-5343 GCA_964250185.1 uncultured Solirubrobacteraceae bacterium
CTCGACCTGCTCGACCGCGTGGCCGCGTCGGGGCTCGTCGGGCCCGGCGACGACGTCCTCGTGCTGCTCTCGGGCGGCGCGGACTCGACGTGCCTGCTCGACTGCGTCGCGCGCCTGGCCCGCACGTCGCGGGCGCTGCACGTCGACTACGGGCTGCGGGAGGGGTCGCGAGCCGACGCGGACGCCTGCGCGGCCCTCTGCGACCGCCTCGGCGTCGAGCTCGAGGTGCTGCGGGTCCACCGACCGCGCGACGCCACGGGCAACCTGCAGGCCTGGGCGCGCGACGTGCGCTACGCCGAGGGCGCCCGGCGCGCCACCGCCTCCCGGGCGCTGCTGGCCGCGGGGCACACCGCCTCCGACCAGGCCGAGACGGTCCTCTACCGCCTGGCGACCTCGCCCGGCCGCCGAGCGCTGCTCGGGATGCCCGCGCGCTCGGGCCGGCTCGTGCGCCCGCTGCTGGAGGTGGCGCGCGAGGAGACCGCCGCCCACTGCGCGGCCCGCGGGCTGCCGGTCGTCACCGACCCCTCCAACGCCACGGACCGCTTCGCGCGTGGCCGCGTGCGCCACGGCCTGCTCGAGGCGCTGCGCGACGTCGATGGGCGCGCCGAGGCCTCGATCGTGCGCACGGCGCAGCTGCTGCGCGAGGAGGCCGAGGTCCTCGACGACGTCGTCGACACCGCGCTGGCCGGGCGCAGCGACATCCCGCTGACCACGCTGGCCGCCCTGCCCCGCGCGCTGGGGCGCCTCGTGCTGCGGCGCCTGGCCGAGGACTGCACGGGCGCCCTGAGCCCGCGGGCGTCCTCCCGCCTGGACGACGTCCTCGCGCTCGGCACGGCCGACGGCGCCCCGCGGGCGCTCGACCTGGGCGGCGGCGCGCGCGCCGAGGTGCGCCGCGGGGTGCTGCGGGTCGTGCCGACCCCGCCGCTGCCGGCGCGAACGCCGTGAACCGCGCAGCCCGCTAGGTTCCGGGCGCATGCGCGATCCGGTCATCGGCGAGATCCTCGTCCAGCCCGACGCCCTCAAGCGGCGCGTCCAGGAGCTCGGCGAGCAGGTGACCGCCGACTACGCAGGCCGCGACCTGCTCCTCGTCGGGGTGCTCAAGGGGGCGATCTTCTTCCTGGCCGACCTCATGCGCCACATCGACATGCCCTGCGAGCTGGACTTCATGGCGGTCTCGTCCTACGGGTCGGCGACGCAGTCCTCGGGCGTCGTGCGCATCCTCAAGGACCTCGAGCGCCCACTGGAGGGGCGCGACGTCCTCATCGTCGAGGACATCGTCGACTCCGGCCTGACGCTGCAGTACCTGCTGCGCTCGCTCGGCGCGCGCAACCCGCGCTCGCTGGAGGTCTGCGCGCTGCTGACCAAGCCCGACCGGCGCAAGGTCGACCTCGAGGCCCGCTACGTCGGCTTCGAGATCCCCGACCGCTTCGTCATCGGCTACGGCCTGGACTTCGACGAGAAGTACCGCAACCTGCCGATGGTCGCCACGGTGTCGCCCGAGCACATGCCTCCCGAGTGAGGTGGGGCGCCGTCGGCATGCCGTGCATGCCGAAGGCGCCCCACCTGCTCAGAAGTTCGCCATCGAGTCCCGCAGGACCGTGGCGATGTCGTCCGGGCCCGCCTCGCGGGGGGCGATGTCGAGCAGGCGGCGCTGCTTGAGCGCGCCCTGCACGAGCGCCGGGACGTCGTCCTCGCCGTAGCCCAGCTCCGTCAGCCCGCTCGGGGCGCCGACGTCGCGCATGAGCTCGCTCAGCAGCCGCGGGAGCGTGTCGCGGTCGGCCTCGGAGGCCTTGACCGCGCCGTCGGAGAGCAGCTCCGCCGCGCGGTGGTGGCGATCCGGGTCTGCCTCGTAGGTGAAGCGGAACGCCGCGGGGGACGTGACGATCACCGAGTGGCCGTGGGGCACGAAGGGGTGGTCGGCGTCGTAGCCCTCGGGCACGAACTGCTTCGCGCCGGGGCCCGTGGCGATCCCGTAGGCGCAGGCGTGGGGGATGTGCACGCCGGCCGAGCCGAAGCCGATGCCGGCCAGCGAGGCCGACAGCATCATCGCCCCGCGCGCCTCGACGTCGTCGCCGTCGGCCGCCGCGCGACGCAGGAAGCGCCCGCCGTTGCGCAGCGCGGCGCCCGCCCACAGCTCGGCGACCGGGTTGGCGCCCTGGTAGGGCGGGCGCTCGCCGGGGGAGGCAGGCGCGTCGCGCGTCTCGAACCAGCGCGCGGTGAAGGACTCCACGGCGTGGCAGACGACGTCCAGGCCGGCGCTGGCGACCACGGCGCCCGGGAGCGTCCGGGTCAGCTCGGGGTCGACGATCGCCTGCGTCGGGCGCAGGAAGCGGTGCGAGATGCCGCTCTTCACGCCGGCGGCGCGGACGTCGAGGATCGCCACGGTCGTCGCCTCCGAGCCCGAGCCCGGCGTCGTGGGGATCGCCAGGTGGGGCGCGAGCTCGCTCGGGGGCTTCTGCCCGCCGCCGACGGGCGGGTTGACGTAGTCGATGACCTCGCCGCCGTGCGTGTACAGGAGGTTGGAGACCTTGGCGGTGTCGATCGTCGAGCCGCCGCCGATGGAGATGAACCCGTCGAACGAGCGCGCCGTGGTCCAGGCGACCGCGCGCGCGAACGACTCGTCGTCGGGCTCCACGCGGATGTCGTCGTAGACGTCGAACTCGATGCCCTCCGCCCGCAGCTGCTCGAGGATCCGGTCGGTCACCCCGATGGACCGGACGTGCGGATCGGTGAAGACCGCGGCGTGGGTGATGCCGAGCCGCCTGGCCTCCCAGCCCGCCTCCGCCGCGGCGCCGGGCCCGTACTTCAGCGGCGTCGCCTCGACGGTGAAGATGGTCTCGTGGGACATGGCCGGCACGCTATCCGGCGGTGCGCGGCGGCAGCACGGCGCCCGGGTTGAGCATCCCGCCGGGATCCAGCGCGTCCTTCACGCGGCGCATCGCCTCGATCTCGCCCTCGGAGCGCACGAGCCCGAGGTAGCGCGCCTTGAGGACGCCGACGCCGTGCTCGGCGCTGATCGTCCCGCCCGCGTCGGCGGCCAGGCGCAGGACGGCCTCGTCGACGGCGGGGTCCTCCGGGTCGGCGCCCAGCACGTTGACGTGGACGTTGCCGTCGCCGAGGTGGCCGAAGAGGATCGTCCGCGCGCCCGGCGCGACCGCCTCGACCGCGGCGGGCACCGCCTCGACGAACGCGCCGAGCCGGTGCAGCGGGATGCCGACGTCCATCTTGTGCGGCACGCCCGCAGCGGAGATGGCCTCGGTGTGGGACTCGCGGAAGCGCCACAGCCGTTCGCGGTCCGTGGCCGAGTCGGCGATGACCGCGTCCTCGATGCCCGCGGCCTCCAGGCCGTCGGCGAGCTCCTCGGTCGGGTCCTCGCGGCCCGCGCACTCGATGAGCACGTAGGCCGGCGCCCGCTCGGGCACCGGCGAGGGCAGGTCGAGGTGGTCCATCACGAGCTGCAGTCCGTCGTCGAGCAGGAACTCCATCGCCTCCAGGGAGCCCACGCGCGGGCGCAGCGCGGCGAGCAGCCCCTCGACGCCGGCCACGGACGCCAGCGGCACGAGCGCCGTGACGCGCTCGTGGAGCGCGGGCACCAGGCGCCAGCGCACGCGGGTGACGATTCCCAGGGTGCCCTCCGAGCCGATGAGCAGCGCGGGCAGGTCGAAGCCGGCGTTGTCCTTGAGCAGCCCGGAGCGGCGGTCGACGACGGTGCCGTCGGCCAGCACGGCCTCCAGGCCGGCCACGCGGGCGCGAGTCGTGCCGTGGCGCAGCGCGTGCATGCCGCCCGCGTTGGTGGCGACCATGCCGCCGACGGTGCAGGAGTCGCGCGCGGCGTAGTCCAGGCCGGCCTCCATCCCACCCGCGCGCGCCGCCTGCTGGAGCTGGGCGAGCGTCGCGCCCGCGCCCACCTCGATCTGCGCGGTGGCGGGATCGACCTCGCCGACGGCGTCCAGCCGGGTGAGCGACAGGACGACCTCGCCGCCGCGGGGCACCGACGCGCCGACCAGCCCGGTGTTGCCGCCCTGCGGGACCACCGCGGCACCCGCCGCGGCGCAGGCCTGCAGCACCGCGGCGACCTGCGCGGTGTCGCCGGGGCGGACCACGAGGCGGGCGTCGCCGCGGTAGCGGCGGGTCCAGTCGGTCTCGAAGGGCGCCCGGACGTCGTCGGCGACGAGGACGTGGGTGGCGCCGACGATGCCCGCGAGGGCGTCCTGGAGGGCGTCGGTCTCGACGGTGGCCATGGCCCTCCACGCTACCTCCCGACAGGCCAACGAGCCGATGTCCACGGGCTCTGAGCCTCCCGTCCGGGCGCGCCGCAGCGGGGTTCTGGGCAGGGGTCCACTGCTAGCCTCCGCCGCTCATGAGCCGCTTCTTCAAGAGCGCCGCCTTCCCGATCCTCATCGTGGTGGTGCTGGCCTTCTTCGCCCAGCGCCTCATCTCCCCGGGCGACGGCGACCGCAAGCTCACCTACGGCGACTTCCAGGGCCAGCTCGCGCAGGGGCAGATCCGCTCGGTCACCCTGGACGAGCGCAGCTCCGAGGCCGACGTGACGCCGCGCACCGGCGAGGAGTACGAGGTCGGCTACCAGCAGCAGGACAACGGCGTCCTGCAGCGCCAGCTCGCCGACGCCCGCGAGCAGGGCAAGCTCGCCAACTACGACATCAAGGGCACGCGCAGCTCCGCCTGGCTCTCGGTGCTCACCTACGTCCTGCCCTTCCTGCTGTTCATCGGGTTCTGGATCTTCCTCATGAACCAGATGCAGGGCGGCGGCTCCAAGGTCATGTCCTTCGGCAAGTCGCGCGCCAAGCGCATCAGCACGGACACCCCGAAGACCACGTTCGCCGACGTCGCGGGCGCCGACGAGGCGATCGAGGAGCTCGAGGAGATCAAGGAGTTCCTCGCCAACCCGGCCAAGTTCCAGGCCCTGGGCGCGAAGATCCCCAAGGGCGTCCTGCTGTACGGCCCGCCCGGAACCGGCAAGACGCTCCTGGCCCGTGCGGTCGCGGGCGAGGCGGGCGTGCCGTTCTACTCGATCTCGGGCTCGGACTTCGTCGAGATGTTCGTCGGCGTCGGCGCCTCGCGCGTGCGTGACCTCTTCGAGCAGGCCAAGCAGAACTCGCCCTGCATCATCTTCATGGACGAGATCGACGCCGTCGGCCGCCACCGCGGCGCCGGCATGGGCGGCGGCCACGACGAGCGCGAGCAGACGCTCAACCAGCTGCTGGTGGAGATGGACGGCTTCGAGATGAAGGACAACGTGATCCTCATCGCCGCCACGAACCGCCCCGACATCCTGGACCCGGCGCTGCTGCGCCCGGGCCGCTTCGACCGCCAGGTGATGGT
>CAXUES010000245.1:0-5343 GCA_964250185.1 uncultured Solirubrobacteraceae bacterium
CGAACCCCAGGACGCGATCCGCGTCATCGCCGAGTCCGTCGGCCGCGAGGCCCGTCGGCAGCTCGTCGGCGAGGTCGTCCGCGCCTGGGTCGACGAGATCCCCGAGCCGGATCTCGACCGCCACTACCAGCAGGCCCTCGCCGACCTCGACGAGCACGACCTGTCGATGCTCGCCGCCTGGCACGCCTCGCTGGAGGTGGGCCACCCGATCGCCAACCGCGACTTCCTCTCCTCCGTCTTCACGACGCTCGGGGAGAACCGCCGCGAGGCGCTGAAGATCGCGGCGGGCTTCCGCGGCGAGGAGGCCTTCGACTCCGGCGTGCCGGAGGACCAGGCCCTCGACACGGTGCTCCCGTGCCTCTCCCGGGAGCGCTCCACCGAGCTCGCGGCGGAGTGCCTTGAGCTCTACTTCTGGGACCGCCTCGGCTCCGACAACTAGCGGCGGCCGGGCGCCGTGACCCGTCCGCCGCGCGAGCGCCGGACGAGGTAGACCAGGCCCGTCGCCACCAGCACGGACACGAGGATGCCGCCGCCGCTGCGCCCACCCGTGACGGCGAGCGTCAGCAGCCCGCCGATGAAGCTCCCCGCGATGCCGATGAGGATCGTCTGCGGGATGGACATGGGGTCCTTGCCCGGCAGCGCGAGCCGCGCCAGCGCCCCGACGATCAGGCCGGAGATGACGAGCACGACGAGGTAGGCGATGACGCTCATGCACGTCGTCGTACCCGCCCGGGCGGCCGGCCTAGCGCCCGGCGCCGCCGCGCGGTGGTGCGCCGCGGGCCGCGAGCACGTCCTCGAGCGCGTCGAGGCCCGCCCGCGAGTCCGTCCAGTGCACCGTGGTGATGCCCAGCGCGGCGCCCGCCGTGCAGTTGACCTCGATGTCGTCCAGGAAGACGCACGCCTCCGGCGCGACGCCCAGGCGCGCGCAGCAGAGCTCGTAGATCGCCGGGTCGGGCTTGCGCAGCCCGACGTCGGAGGAGTCGACGATGACCTCGAAGAGCTCGTCGGCGGGGAACATCGCCCGCCAGCGCGGCTCCCACTCCCGGACGTTGTTGGTCAGCAGCGCGGTGCGGTAGCCGCGGCGGCGCACGTCGGCCAGGCGCTCGACGAGGGCGTGGTCGACCTCGAGCGCCGCGAAGTAGCGCTCCGGGAAGTCCTCGAGGGCCACGGGCCGGCCGAGGTGGTCGGCCAGGTGCGCCTCCAGCTCGTCCAGGAACGCCGACTCGGCCAGCTCCCCACGCTCCAGGGCGTGCAGCGGGTCGCGCCCGGACGCCGCCCGTGCGCGGTCCAGCGCGGTGTCGAGCGCGTCGCCCGGGATGCCGAGGCCCGCCTGGACGACCTCGAAGGCCCGCCACAGCGGCGCGGTGAGCACGCCGCCGAAGTCGGAGATGACCGTCGTGACCGGGCTGCCGGCCGCCCGATCGGTCACGAGGCGCGGCGCAGCACGTCGTAGCGGCCCACGCCGCGGCGGCCCTCCATCGCCCAGGCGAAGAACGCGCACTCCAGACGCAGCTCGCCGAGCTCGAGCGTCGTGCCGCACAGCACCGCGCCGGCGGCGCGCTCGGGCATGCCCTCCACGTCGAGGTAGGCCTCCAGCGAGGCCATGCGCTGGCGGCCGCCCTCGTCGTAGGTCGTGGAGATCGTGGACTCCTCCGCCAGCAGCGCGAGCGGCGGCTCGCCCTCCGGGCCGGGCAGGACGACGCCCGTGGCGACGGCCTCGTCGGCGTGCGACCGCGCGTCCACCGGACGGACGGCGCTCGCCGACAGCGCGAGGTCGGGGGCCAGCCAGGCCTGCACGGTCCGTGTCGCGGCGACCCGGCTCCAGTCCGTCGCGCCCCAGGCGTGGCCGCGGGAGCCCAGCCCGGAGACGACGGCCTGCTCGCCACGGACGGTGGCCAGCCCGCGCACGACGCAGAGCTGCTCGTAGCCCGACATGCCGCCGGCGACGGCGACGGGCTGCAGGGGGTCGACCTCGATGGGCGCGGCGCTCGCCTCGAAGCGCAGCGCGAAGCCGCTCGCGCCGTCCTCGGAGGTGAAGGCGACGTCCCAGGCCTCCAGCGGCGCGCGGACGTCGGTGCGCACGCCCGCCGCCCGGGCGGCCGCGAAGCCCTCGCCCTCGGCGAGCGCCATGCCGCCCGCGGTGCGCACCGCGACGGCCTCGACGCCCGAGAGCAGCAGTCCCGTGCCGCTGGCCACCCGTGCGCCGTCGGGGCCGGTCGACAGGCCGACGCGGGCGAGGCCGTAGAGCTCCCGGTCGGGATCGGCGAAGGCGAAGGTGACGACGTCGGCGGCGCCGGCGGGCAGGTCCGCCCGGGGCCGCTCGTGGTCGGCGGTGATGGTCATGGGAGCTCCGGGGGGCGGACGTCGCGGGCGGTCGTGTCGACGGGGTCGTCCGGGCGCGGGGCACGGGGGCGGCGGCCGGGGCCGCGGCGCGCACCCGCGCCGGCCAGCCCACCGGCGAGGGGGCCGAGCATGCGCCCGGCGAAGGTCCGCACCAGGACGCCGCGCAGGACCGCGCGCGAGGGCGGCAGCAGCAGCAGGAAGCCAAGGAGGTCGGTGATGAAGCCCGGGGCGAGCAGCGCGCCACCCAGGATCACCAGCGCGCCGTCGATCACCTCGCGCGCGGGCACCTGGCCGGCCTGCGTGGCCTGCCGGAAGCGCCGCCACGTGGCGCGGCCCTGGGCGCGCATCAGCACGGTGCCGAGCACCGAGTCGGCGACGAGCAGCACGAGCGTCCAGACGATGCCGATCCCCTGCGCGACCTGCACGATCACGTACAGCTCCGCGATGGGGACGAGCACGAAGAGCGCGAGGAGGACGAGGGGCATCTGAGGCACCGATGGTACGGCCGGACCGGCCCGCACCGGGCCTACACTGGGAGCATGCCTTCCGTGGACGACGTCGAAGCGGCCCTCAGCAACGTCATCGATCCCGAGCTCGGGCTCGACTTCGTGGAGCTGGGCCTCATCTACGGCATCGAGGTCGACGAGGGCGACGTGCACGTCTCCTTCTCGCTGACGAGCCCGGGCTGCCCGATCGGGCCGCAGGTCTCCGAGCAGATCGACGAGTTCGTCTCCGAGCTCGACGGCGTGGAGCAGGTCACCACGTCGATGACCTTCACCCCGCCGTGGACGACCGATCGCATGTCCGAGGACGCGAAGTTCGCCCTGGGCTTCTAGCCCGCCCACCTGACCCACCCGCAACCTCGCCGGGCGCGGTCCGGTAGAGCAGGAGCCGTGCTGCGCACCGTCCTCACCGCGCTCGTCCTGCTCGCCGCCGCCCCGGCCGCGGCGCAGGCCGTCGCCCCCGACCCGACCACGGGCCGGCTGCTGGTCACCATGGACCACACCCGCCCGGGGACGGGCGTCGCGGCCGCCTCCCGCGTGGCCGAGGCGGGCGGGCGCATCTCCGGGGACGTCGTCCCGGCGCTGCGCCTCCTCACCGTCTCGCCGCGCGATCCCGGCGGCTCGCGCGCCGCGCTCGCCGCCCGGCTGCGAGCGACGCCGGGCGTGGCGTCGGTGTCGGTGGAGCGCCGCTTCACCCCGCGCTACGTGCCCAACGACCCGGCGCTCTCGCTCCAGGACCCGTCGCCGGGCACGCCGCCCGGCACCGTCGTGGAGTGGTGGGCGGCCCGGCAGGGCCTGGACCGCCTGTGGGACGTCACCCGCGGCGCCGGCGCGCGCGTGGCCGTCATCGACACGGGCATCGACGCGACCCACCCCGACCTCGCGAGCAAGGTCGTGCTCGCTCGCGACCGCGACGACGACCCGGGCACGGGCCCGGCCACCGTCGACGAGGTGGGCCACGGCACCCACGTCGCCTCGCTGGCCTGCGCCGACGCCGACAACGCGGTGGGCATCGCGGGCGCGGGGCTGGAGTGCGGGCTGCTGGTCTTCAAGAGCGACCTGTCGGAGTCCAGCGTCTCCCGGTCCATCGTCGAGGCGGTCCGCGCCGGCGCCGACGCGATCAACCTGTCCTTCGGCACCTCGGGCGCCACGCCCGCCGCGCGCCCGGTCGTCCAGGCCCTGCGCCTGGCCCACCGCCGCGGCGTCGTGGTCGTGGCGGCCGCCGCCGATTCGCCCGTGCAGGAGCAGGGCGATCCGGCCAACGTCCTGCAGCCCGCGGGCAGCGGCGCCGACCTGACCAAGGGCATCGGGCTGACCGTCACCGCCGCGGAGCAGTCGGGCGCCCGCGCCGCCTACGCGGGCCTGGGCAGCCAGATCTCGATGGCCGCCTACGGCTCGTGGGCGTCGGCCGTCGGCGCGGGTGGGCCGCCGGGCATCCTCGGCGCCTTCCCGGCCGCCCAGACGACGTTCGACACCGGCTCGCCGCCGGGCGTGCCGCCGTGCGGGTGCCGGACGACCTTCGGCGGGGACACGCGCTACGCCTACATCCAGGGCACCTCGATGGCCGCGCCCGTCGTGGCCGGGGCCGCCGCGCTCATCAAGCACCTCAACCCCGACCTGTCGGCCGACGACGTCATCCGCCTGCTCAAGCAGACCGCCCAGCGCCCCGTGGGCACCGGCTGGACGCCCGACCTGGGCTGGGGGATCCTCGACGCGGGCGCCGCGGGGGAGGCCGCCCGCGTCACCGACCGCACGCCGCCGACCTCGCGCCTGGTCGAGGGTGGCGCCCGGAGGCCCGGCCGGCGGGCCCTGCGCGTCCGCACGGCCGACCCGCAGCGCACCGGCCTGGTGGCCTCGGGGATCTCGCGGATCGAGCTGTGGCGCGCGACGGGCCGCGGGAGCTACCACCGCCTGGCCACCACCGACGGGCGCACCTTCTCTGTGCGCGTCCGGCGCGGGGTCCGCTACCGCTTCCAGTCGGTCGCCGTGGACCGCGCGGGCAACCGCGAGGTGCTGCGGCGCACCCGTGCCGACGTCCGCGTCGGCTAGCCACGCTCAGGCCGTCGCGCGGGCGAGCGCGAGGAGCTCGTCCAGGGCCCCGCGGATCCCGTCGACGAGCACGTCGATGTCGGCCAGCGCGTCGAGGTCGCCCAGCAGCCCGAAGCGCATGCCGCCGTCGTAGGACATGATCGCGACGGCCAGTGCGTGGCCCTCGGGCAGGAAGGCCACGGGGTAGAGCTCCTGCAGCTCGCGACCGCGCAGGTAGAGCGGGAACTGCGGTCCGGGCACGTTGGTGACCAGCAGGTTGAACAGGCGCGTGGAGAAGTTCAGCCGCGAGGCCTGCGCCATGATCGTCGGCGGGGCGAGCTCCTGGACGGACACGAGCACCTCGGCGCCCACCGCCTGCTTGGAGGACTTCAGGTCCTCCATCGCCCGGCGCACCGCGTCCAGCCGCATCCGCGGGTCGGCGATGTAGACGGGGAGCGGCCCGCGCATG
>CAXUES010000246.1:0-5333 GCA_964250185.1 uncultured Solirubrobacteraceae bacterium
CGGGGTGCAGGGCGACGAGCGCACCTACGGCAACGTGATGGTCATCCGCGCGGTGACCAGCGACGACGCGATGACCGCCGACTGGGCGCGGCTGCCGTACGACCTGCTGGAGACGATCGCCGCGCGGATGATCGGGGAGCTGCGCGAGGTCAACCGGGTGGTGCTGGACATCACGAGCAAGCCGCCCGGGACGATCGAGTGGGAATAGGGCTCCTGTCGGGCGGATGACGCCCGACAGGCGTGGTGGGGGGAGCTTGGTGCAGGGTCCCGGGCGTGCTCAGCGGCGGATGCGGTAGCGGCGTGCGTCGGGGCCGGCCGCCCCTGGGGGGATCGGGTCGAGGTGGACGCGGGTGCCGCCCTCGTGGCGGAACAGGGGGGTGCCGTCGCCCAGGAAGATCGGGGCGGTGTAGAGGAGGAGCTCGTCGAGGTGGCCCGCGGCGAGGCACTGGGCGGTGACGTCGGCGCCGAGGACGTGGACCTCGCGGTCGCCTGCGGCCTCGCGGGCGCGGGCGACCGCGGTGTCGAGGTCGTCGAGGAACGTGACGTCGGACGGCCTCGGGCCCTCCGGCGGGTGGTGGGTGAGCACGAAGGACGGGCCGTGCCAGCGGCCGCCGAAGGCGCCCTCGGCGTCCGTGCCGCGGTTGGGGTCGTCGCCGCCGTAGGTGCGCCGGCCGATGAGCAGCGCGCCGATCTCCGCGATGAGCGCCTCCAGGTCGACGTCCATGCCGAGGAGGTCGGCGCTGAGCCAGGACATGTCGCCGTCCGGGCCGGCGATGAAGCCGTCCAGCGACGTGGTGGCGGAGGAGACGAGCGTGGCCATGTCACCTGGACGCTGCCACGGGCCGTGGCTCATCGCCGGGCGGGCACCAGGCGGCCGAGGAGCGGGCCGGTCATCGCGGTCGTGATGAGCGCGACCAGCGCGAGCTCGGAGTAGAGGCGCGCGTCGATGACCCCGGCCTGCAGGGCCACGCCGAGCACGATGAGCTCCACGAGTCCGCGGGTGTTCATCAGGACGGCGATCGTGGCGGCGGGGCGGCGCGGGACGCCGCTCAGCAGCGCGGGCACGCCGGCGCCGAGGAGCTTGCCGCCGGTCGCGCAGGCGAGCAGCGCGAGGATCGTCGGGACGCTCCCGCCGCCCAGACCGTGCAGCGAGAAGCTCAGGCCCGGGACGAGGAAGTAGGTCGGCAGCAGCACGCCGCGGGTGACCGGGCCGAGCGCGCGCTCGAGCCCGGCGTGGAGGTCTCCGAGCACCGACCGGGGGAAGGCCACGCCGAAGGCGAGCGCGCCGAGGGCCGCATGCAACCCGGTGAGCTGGGTCAGCGCGGCGCAGCCGAGCAGGCCCGCCGCGACGAGCCCGAGCGCGGCGCCGTCGGGACCGTCGACGTCGACGAGCCGTGCCCGCAGAGGCCCGCGCACGAGCGGCCGGACCACGAGGACGAGCAGCGCGACGAGCGCGGCGGCGCCGCCCACGGCGAGCAGCAGCCCGCCGACGCCCGAGCTCGCCAGCGCGAGGCTCACCGCGAGCAGGAGCCAGGCGACCGCGTCCTGCAACGAGGCGGAGGCGAGCACGAGCTGCCCGACCGGCGTCTCGGTGAGCGAGCGCTCGTCGAGGATCCGCGCGAGCACCGGGAGGGCCGTCACGCTCAGCGCGGTCCCGACGACCACGGCGAAGGCGAGTCCGCCGACGCCGGAGGGAGCGCGGCCGGCGAGGACCGTCACCGCCGCGAGCACCCCGAGCACGAAGGGCAGCACGACGCTGCCCGCGGTGATCGCCGCCAGCCGCGAGCCGCCGCCGCGGACCGCGGGGAGGTCGACCCGCAGGCCCATGAGGAACAGGAAGAGCACGAGGCCGAGGCCCCCGACCGCCGACAGCGCGCCGCGCACGCCCGCGGGGAAGAGCCAGGCCATCGCGTCGCCCGCCACCGCGCCGAGGAGGACCGGGCCGAGCAGGATCCCCGCGAGCACCGGCGCGAGGACCTCGGGCTGGCCCACGCGCCGAAGCCCCGGCGCGAGCAGCCGCGTCGCCGCGACGACCACGGCCACCGCGAGGAGCGCGCGCCCGAGCAGCTCGTCGGGGGAGAGGGCGGCCTGCACGGGCGGGGTACGGCTGCCGCCCGGGCGACGACGAGCGCCCGGCCCGTCGTCACAGATGATGATGAGCATCGCTAAGCGAAGTGGCTAGCATGGCTCACCATGGGCCCCGCCGCCGCATCCGAGGTCGCCACCGACCGGGCCGCGCTCGCCGCCCGCCTGCGGCTCGTGCTCATGCGCTCGGCGCGGCGGCTGCGCCAGGAGGGCGGCGGTGAGCTCACCCCGTCGCAGACCGCGGCGCTGGCCACCCTGCACCGCCACGGGCCGCTCGCTCCGAGCGAGCTCGCCGACCGCGAGCAGGTCAAGCGGCCCACGGCCGCGCGGGTCATCGCGCGCCTGGAGGAGGAGGGCCTGGTCGAGCGCGCCCCGCACCCGGAGGACGGGCGGTCCACGCTCGTCGCCGTCACTGCCCACGGCGAGCAGGTGCTGCTCGCCGCGCGGGCGCGCCGCACCGCGTTCCTCCACGAGCGCCTCGACGCGCTCGCGCCCGACGACGTCGAGGCCCTCGCCCGCGCCGCCGACGTGCTCGAGCGGCTGCTGGCGCCCGACGACGAGGGGCCCGCGCGAACGGCTGCGGAGCTGCCGCGATGACCGCGGGCCTGCGCCGCTCGGTCTCCTCGCTGCGCGTGCCCAACTACCGGCGCTGGTTCCTGGGGCAGGTCGTCTCGGTCTCCGGCACGTGGATGCAGACCGTCGCCGAGGCGTGGCTCATCCTGCGCCTGACGGGCTCGGGCGTCGCGCTCGGCTTCGCGGCGGCGCTGCAGTTCCTGCCGCTGCTGCTGCTCGGGAGCCTGGGCGGCGTGCTCGCCGACCGCGTGCCCAAGCGGCGGCTGCTCGCGGTGACGCAGCTGCTCATGGCGGTCCCGGCGCTCGTGCTCTTCGTCCTGAGCGCGTCGGGCGTCGTGGCGCTGTGGATGGTGCTCGCGCTCGTCACCGTCCGCGGCCTCGTGCTCGCCGTGGACAACCCCGCGCGCCAGAGCTTCGTCTCCGAGCTCGTCGGCCCGGACCGGGTGGTCAACGCGGTCAGCCTCAACGCGCTGCTCGTGCAGACCGCCCGCGTGGCGGGCCCGGCCGCCGCGGCGCTCGTCATCGCCACGGTCGGCGTCTCGGCCTGCTTCGCGCTCAACGCGCTCTCCTTCGTCGGGATGCTCGTGGTCCTCGCCCGCCTCGACCCGAGCGCGCTGCATCCGGCGCCGGTCCTCGCCCGCGGGGCAGGGCAGGTCCGCGAGGGCTGGCGCGCGGTGCGCGCCTCGCCGGCGCTGTGGGTGCCGCTCGCGCTCACCGCGGTGATCGGGATGCTCGCCTTCAACTTCCAGGTCGTGCTGCCGCTGCTGGCCCGCGACGACTTCGGCGGCGGCGCGGGCACCTACGCGCTCCTGACGGGCACCATGGGCGCGGGCGCGATCGCCGGGGCGCTGGCCAAGAGCGCGCTGGGCGGCACGGGCCCGCGGGTGCTCGGGCGCTCCGCGCTCGCCTTCGGCCTCGCGCTGTCGGTCGCGACCGTGGCGCCGACGCTCGCGGTCGAGCTCGCAGCGCTCCTGGCGGTCGGCGCGGCGAGCGTGACCTTCACCGCCTCGGCCAACGCCTCGCTGCAGGTCGCCGCGGCGCCCGCGCTGCGCGGGCGGGTCATGGCGCTGTACGCGATCACCTTCCTCGGCTCGACGCCGATCGGCGCCCCGCTCGTGGGTTGGGCGTGCTCGGCGGCCGGCCCGCGCCTCGGCCTGGCCATCGGCGCCGCGGGCGCGCTGCTCGCCGGGGCGCTCGCGCTCGGCGTGCCCGCCTGGCGCCAGCGCCACCCGGAGGTGGGGACGCGTGTCGCGGCGAGCGCCTGAGCCCGGCGGCCGCCTGCCGCGCGTCGCCCACGGCGCCCTGCGCAAGCGCTGGCGCTGGGTCGGCGCCTTCTCGCCGGAGGTGATGCTCTGCGTCGCGCTGGCCGACGTCGGCGGCCTGCGGCGGGGCTGGTGGGCGGTGCTCGACCGCCGCAGCGGCCTGCTGCGGGAGGAGGACCTCGCCTGGCGTCCCGCCGCACGGATCGCCCTGACGCACGCGATCGTTCAGGTTCGCGCGCGGGACGGCAGCACGATCGACCTCGCGCTCGAGGAGGGACCAGGCGTCGCCGTGCGCTGCCCGCACGGCGACCGCGGCGGCTGGACGTGGACGCGCAAGCACGCGGGCCTCGCCGTGGCGGGTCGGGTCGTGCTCGCCGGGACCGCCGTGGTCGAGCTCGGGCAGGACGCCCGCGCCGTGGTCGACGACACCCTCGGCTACCACGCCCACCGCACGCACTGGCGCTGGGCGGCGGGGGTGGGGCGGACCACGGACGGCCGCGACGCCGCGTGGAACCTCGTCTCCGGGGTCAACGACCCGGTCACGGGCAGCGAGCGGGCGATCTGGCTCGACGGGGAGCCGCACGAGCCCGGGCGGGTCGCCTTCGCGGAGGACCTCGGCCGCGTCACGGGCCCGGGCGGGCTGGACCTGACGGCTCGCCCGCGGGCCGAGCGGGCCCACCGCCAAGGGCTCGGGCCGCTCTCCAGCCGCTACCGCCAGCCCTTCGCCGAGGTGTCGGGCACGCTCGGGCACGGGATCGTCCTGGCCGAGGGCTGCGGGGTGCTCGAGGACCACGTCGCGCGCTGGTGAGGCGGTGCGGGCCCCACGCGGGCGACCGCGCTAGAGTGGCCCGTCGCTGCGCCCTCGAGAGAGCGCGCCTGCCCTGCCGGAGCGCCAGATCGTGCGCCCCGGGGTCCGCCGTTCCCGACCCTCTGCGAGCTTGTGAAGACCTACGTCGCCAATCCCGATACCCGCGAGCGCAACTGGCTCGTGGTCGATGCCGAGGGCCACAACCTCGGCCGTCTCTCCACGCAGATCGCTGACGCCCTGCGGGGCAAGCGCAAGCCGGAGTACACGCCGCACATCGACACGGGCGACTTCGTCGTGGTGATCAACGCGGAGAAGATCACGGTCACCGGCTCCAAGCGGACCGAGAAGATCTACTACCGCCACTCGGGCTACCCGGGCGGGATCAAGTCGCGGACCCTCAACGAGATGCTGGAGAAGCGTCCCGAGGAGGTCATCCGCAAGGCCGTCAAGGGGATGCTCCCCCGCAACCGCCTCGCTCGCAAGCAGCTCACCAAGCTCAAGATCTACGCCGGGCCCGAGCACCCGCACGCCGCCCAGCAGCCCGTCCGATGGAGCTCAACTTCTAGATGTCCGACCAGACGCCGAACGACCCGCAGCCCGACGAG
>CAXUES010000247.1:0-5307 GCA_964250185.1 uncultured Solirubrobacteraceae bacterium
GGCCTCGCCGACCTGCGCGCGACGCCGTCGGAGGTCATCGACGACGCGCCGCAGCGCCGGGTGCTGCGCTACGTCCCCGATCCCGACGCCCCCGTCCGCCCGGACGCGCTCCCCGTCCTGCTGGTGCCGCCGCTGGCGGCGCCGCCGGACTGCTTCGACCTGCGCCGGGGCTGCTCCGTGGCCGAGCACCTCGTGGCCGAGGGCCACCCGACCTCCCTCGTCGACTACGGCGCCATCAGCTTCGCCGACCGCGCGCTCGGGCTGGAGCACTGGGTCCGCGACGTCATCCCCGCGGCCGTCCGGCGCGTGAGCGAGGACGCCGGGGGCCGGCCCGTCCAGCTCCTGGGCTGGTCGCTGGGCGGGATCATGGCGCTGCTGACCGCGGCGGCCGGGACGCGGCTGCCCATCGCCTCGGTGGCCATGGTCGGCTCGCCCTTCGACTTCCGCCGCGTGCGGCTGCTGGCGCCGTTCCGCGTGCCCGCCGCGCTCGGCGACGGGGTCATCGGCACGACGCTCTACCGCTCGCTCGGGATCGCCCCGGCGCCCCTGGTCCGCCGCGCCTTCGCGCTGACCTCGATCGACCGACGCCTCACCCGGCCGGCCGTGACCCTCGCGCACCTGCACGACCGCGACTGGCTCGCCCACCAGGAGGCCGTCGAGGACTACATGACGCGGATGCTCGCCTACCCCGGGCGCTCCTTCGGGCAGCTCTACCACCGCTTCTTCCGCGTCAACGAGATGGTCAGCGGGTCGCTGCTGCTCGACGACCGCCCGATCCGCCTGGCGGACGTGCGGGTGCCCGTGCTCAGCGTCGCGGGGATGGACGACGTGCTCGCGCCGCGCGCCGCGGTCCACGCCATCGCGGGGCTCGTGCCCGACGCCCCGGCGGTCCGCCTCACGTCGGCGCCGGGCGGCCACCTCGGCGTGCTCACGGGCCGCAACGCCCGCGCGACGACGTGGCGCCACCTCGACCTGCACCTCTTCGAGACCGACCGTGCAGTCGCGGCTGCAGGCGGGGCGAAGGCGCCCGCGACCCCGTAGCCTGAGCCGTCCATGACGCCTCGCCGGATCGCCCTGCCCTGCGCCCTCGCCGCGCTCCTCGTGCCGGCCGCGGCGGCCGTCGCGCAGACACCGACGCCCACGCCGGCGCCTGTCCCCGCACCCGCACCCGTGCCAGTGCCCGCGCCCGCTCCCGCTCCCGCTCCCGCGGTCAAGACCATCGCCGCCGGCACGACCGTCGGCGGGCTGGCCGTCGGAGGCCTCACGCTCGAGCAGGCGACGGCCAAGCTCCAGGGCTCCGCGCTGGCCAAGAAGCTCGCGCGCGACACGAAGCTGGACGTCGCGGGGGAGACCTACCGGATGAAGGCCTCCCAGGCCGACCTCGGCCTGGACGCCGAGCGCTCGGCCAAGCGCGCGCTCTACGCCAAGACGCCGGGCGCCGCGATCGTCCCGGCCGTGACCTTCAGGCGCTCCGGCACGAGGGCCTTCGTCGCCTCGGTCGCCGCCAAGGCGCGCAGGGCGGCGGTCAACTCGACGGGCCGGATCGGCCTGCGCTCCATCTCCATCACGAGGTCCAAGCCGGGCTACCGCCTGGACGAGCTCGCCGCGCGGAAGGTCATCGACGCGGCGCTGGCCGACCCGAGCGGCACCCGCGCGCTCAAGCAGGCCGTGACCCCGGTCCCCGCCACGACCAACGCCAACGACGTGCGCCGCCGCTACTCGACCGTCGTGACGGTGGAGAAGGCGACGTTCACGCTGCGCCTCTTCAAGGACCTCAAGGTCGTCAAGCGCTACTCCGTCGCCGTCGGCCAGCCGGCCTACCCGACGCCGAGCGGCCAGTGGACGATCGCCAACAAGCAGGTCGACCCGACGTGGTCGGTGCCCAACTCGCCCTGGGCGGGGGAGCTGCAGGGCACCACGGTCGACGGCGGCTCGGCGGCCAACCCGCTCAAGGCGCGCTGGATGGGGATCGTCAACGGGATCGGCATCCACGGGACCGGCGAGGACGGCTCCATCGGCAGCCGCGCCTCCCACGGCTGCATCCGCATGCACGTCGCCGACGTCAAGGCGCTGTACGACCGCGTCCCGGTCGGAACGCCCGTCCGCATCGGCTGAGCCGCCGGAGCTAGGGCCGGCGAGGTCGCCGCGGGGCGGCGCCCGTCGGCGTGCGCGGCCGCGACGGCGGGCCCTGGCGGTGCGGCGAGCGCGGCGGCTCGCGGGGCGGCGGGGCCTCGTCCGGCCAGTGGCCGTGGGCGTCGAAGAAGGTGCGGGCGGCGTCCTCGTCGGTGCGGTCGTGGTCGCCGGAGACCCCGATGCGGTGCAGCAGGTTGAGCAGCCAGATCGACAGGCCGGCGCCGATGATCCCGGCGCCGCCCTCGAGCGCGTCGAGGTCGCGGCCGACCACGATGGCCAGCACGCCGCCGACGACGACGATGACCGGCAGCCACACCCGGGTGAACCGCAGCACCGCCTGATCATGCCCGGATCCGCCCGTGCGCTGCGCGACCGGTTGACCCGGGCCGTCCCGGGCACCCATCAGGGCCATGAGCACTCCCTCCGATCCCGTCGTCGGCGGCGCCGACGCCCCGTCCGGCCCCCGTGGCGAGACCCTCCTCGCCCGCACCCCGAAGGTCGCCCTGCGCCTCTGGGAGGGCGAGGACGCCGGCGTGCGCAGCGACGCCCACGCCAACGACTACGACTACGTCGCCTACGTCCTCTCCGGCGTGCTGCAGGTGACCATCGGCGACGCCGAGGCCGTCGAGGTCCGCGCGGGCGACTCCTACGCCGTCCCCGCCGACACGACGTACTCCTTCGAGGTGACCCAGGACGCCAAGGTCGTCGAGGCCGTCAGCCCCGGCGACGCGCTGGCGAGCTAGCTCCTCAGGCGACGAGCGCGCGTGCCTGCGCCGCGGTCTCGGCCACCCGGACCGAGCGCAGCAGCCCGCCGCGCAGCTTGAAGACCCAGATGACGGGCTGCTCGACCGCCGTGCCGTCGAGCAGCGTCCCCGTCACCAGGCCGAAGGCGACCACGCCGTGGTTGGCGACGCGCAGCTCCTGCGGGGCGACCGTGAACGTCGCCCAGGTGCGGGCGAGGTCGTCGAGGTACTCCCGGACGCCCTCCACGCCGACGTACGGCCCCTCGCGGCCGGCCAGGCGGCGCGTGCCGGGGGTGTGGAACTCGCAACCGTCCTCGATGAGGGCGGCGAGCGCGTCGGCGTCGCGGGCGGCGAGCGCCGCGAAGGTCGCCTCGACGAGGGCCCTGGGCTCCGGGGGCATCGCCGCAGATCCTAGGCGCGGGCCGTCCGCCGGGGCGCGCCGTACCGTGTCGCCATGGCGCGGGGCGAGGACGAGCGGTGGATGCGGGTGGCCTTCGCGCAGGCGGAGCGCGCGGCCCGCGGGGGCGACTGGCCCTTCGGCGCCGCGGTCGTGCGCGACGGCCAGCTCGTGGCGGGGCGACCGTCGACGGAGGTCGCCGAGCACACCGTCACGGGCCACGCCGAGATGAACGCCATCCGCGCGGCCGGGGCGCGCCTGCGCTCGCGCCACCTGCGCGGCTGCGTCCTGTACTCGACGCACGAGCCGTGCTGCATGTGCACGGCGGCGGCGCTGCACGCCGGCGTGGCGGCGATCGTCGTGGGCTCGCGGCGCAGCGACCGGCCCGACCTCTTCCGCGAGCGCGCGGTCGGCTTCGACGAGCTCGTCGCCGAGGCCCTGCGCCCACCCGAGGTCCGGATGGACTGCCTGCGGGCCGAGGCGGTGGCGCTGCTCGACCGGGTCGGCCGCGTCCACGTGGGCAGTGGAGCGACCGTCGTCGCCGCCTAGGGGCGGCGGGGCACGACTACTTCAGGCGGTAGGTGATCCGTCCGCGGCTGAGGTCGTACGGGGAGATCTCGATGCGCACGCGGTCGCCCGGGAGGACGCGGATGCGGTGGCGGCGCAGCTTGCCCGCCAGCTTCCCGAGCACGTCGTGCCCGTTGTCCAGGGTGACCCGGAACATCAGGTTGGGGAGGGCTTCGGTGATCTCACCCTCGAAGGTGACCTTCTCCTCGACTGCCATGCACTGCTCCTCTTGCTCGCTCTAGGTTCGTCCGGCGGCGGCGACGAGGGGTCCTCGGCGGGCGCGGCGGATCGGGGTCCGGCTGCTCGGTGCTCTCTTCCGCCTTCGAGCGCTCCGGACTGACGAGCGACGTGCGGCGGCGACGAAGTCCGACTTCGCCGACCACTCAGGGTAGCGCGAAGCGCTGCCCGCGCCGGGCCGATCGCGCCGCCTAGGGCGCGAACTCGCTGCCGAAGTCGCTTCCCCCGCCGGAGCCGCCACCGCCGCCGGACCCGCCGCCGCCGGAGGAGCCGCCCGACCCCCCGGAGGAGCCGCCGGAGGACGACGAGGGCGCGGGCGTGACCGGCGCGGCGGGGGTGGCGGGGGCCGGGGTGGGGGCGGGCGTCGCCGGTGCGGCGGCGGGCGCCGGGGCGCTGGATCCGGAGGAGGAGGACGACGCGGAGGAGGAGCGCGACGCGCGGCGGGCGGCGCGGCGGGCGCGGGCGCGGCGGGCGGCCCGGGCCTCACGGGCCCGGCGTGCCGCGCGGCGCTCACGGGCCTGGCGCCGATCGGCGGCGCTCGTGTCGTCCGCGTCGGTGCTGGAGCCCGCGTCGGAGGACGCGCTGTCGTCGGCCGTGGGCTCCACGTCGGCGGAGGAGGGCGCGACGTAGGGGAGGGTGTAGACCGTCTCCGGGCGGGTCGACGAGCGCTCCGAGGAGGCCCGGGCGCCGCCGCGGTCGTCGGAGGAGCCGCCGAGCAGCACCACCGCGGCGACGACGACCGCGACGGCCGCCGCGGCCAGCGCGCCGCGGCGCATGCGGGGGTCGTCCAGGGCGCCGCGCGCGCCGGGCCCTCCCGTGGCCGCGGCCTTCGCCGCGACGGCGACGCGCTCGAGCGGGGGGCGCCGCTCGTCGGGCTCGTCGGGCTCGGGCTCATCGGGCTCCGGCGCGGGCTCGGGCTCGTCGGGCTCGTCCTGGTGTGGGGGAGCAGGCTCCGCCGGCGCGGGCGCCTCGGCGGGCGCCTCCACCGCGGCGAGGCGTTCGGTGAGCGCCGCCAGGCGCGTGCGCTCCCGTCCGCGCGCCGTCGTGCTGGGCTCCGGCTCCGGCTCGGGCTCGGGCTCGGGCTCGGGCTCCGTTCGCGCGTCGCCGCCCTTCGACCCGACGCCGCGCAGGAGCTCCGAGAGCCGGTCGCGGTCCCTGGACGGCGGGGCAGGGGGAGCGTCCTCGGCCCGCGCGGCGGGCGCGTCCGTCGCGGGCGCGCCGTCGCCCCCG
>CAXUES010000248.1:0-590 GCA_964250185.1 uncultured Solirubrobacteraceae bacterium
GGTCATTCGGCATGTCGCCGAACGCGGCCACCCCGCTCGCGTCCACGCCGAGCTCCGCGGCGACCTCCGCCAGCGTCGACGCCTTCGACACGCCGGCGGCGGCGATCTCCACGAGCGAGCCGCCCGGGTTGGAGTGCGAGGCGTGCGCGAGCCCGCCGAGCTGCTCCCGCGCGACGGCGAGGAGCTCGTCGCTCGTCTGCCCCGGGCAGCGCACGAGCATCTTCAACACGCGCGGATCGGCGGCCAGGAGCTCGTCGAGCGTCCCGATCTCCTGCTCCAGGCCCGTGTCGAACTGCGGCACGTACGTGCCCTCGCGGCGGAAGCCCGTGCCGCTCTCCAGCGCGATCGCGGTCTCGGGGAGCACCGCGCGCAGGCGGCGCGCGATCTCGTGCACGGCCTCGGGATCCAGCGCGTGGGTGCGGACGATCTCCTCGGCGGAGAGGTCGCAGACCACCGCGCCGTTGGCGCACACCGCCTGCCCGCTCAAGCCGGCCTCCTCGGCGACCGGGAGCGTCCAGCGCATCGGCCGGCCCGTCACGAAGACGACGTGCACGCCCGCGCGCCGGCAGGCCGCGAAGGCCTCGAGCGTC
>CAXUES010000248.1:600-5297 GCA_964250185.1 uncultured Solirubrobacteraceae bacterium
CACCGCGGTCGTCACGGTCAAGGTGCCCGAGCCGCAGTACCTCGGCCAGACCAAGGACGAGCTCGGCACCCCAGGGGTGTCCCGGATCGTCGCCGACGTCGTCGCGAAGGGCATCAGGACGGAGTTCCTGGACAACCGCAAGCGCAAGACCCAGGCCCGGGTCGTCCTCGACAAGGTCCGGGCCGCCTCCCAGACCCGGCAGGCCGCGAAGGCCTCGAGCGTCCGGGGCGCGACGGTCTGGTCGTGGCGGACGATCGTCCCGTCGAGGTCGGTGGCCACGAGCGCGAAGCCCTGCGCGAACGCGCGCTCCGCCTCGGCCTCGGCGTCAGGGGAGGCGGGCGAGGCGTCGGCGTCGTGGAGCGTCACCCCCACATCGTGACGCCCCTCAGCGCACCGCCACCTCGTCGCCGAGCGCGAACGGTGCCTCCAGCGCGAGGTGGTCGCCGCTCCAGAAGCGGCCCGGGTCGTACCAGGAGGCGGGTCGCCGGGCCGGGAGGAGCCCCATGTGCTGGTAGGTCGCCGCGACGAGCTCGGCGCAGTAGAGCTGCTCGCGCGGCACGGGCCGGCGGCGCACGCGCGCGGTCGCCCAGGAGCGCGCGAGGCCGCCCGTCGTGGGGAACGGGCGCCCGTCGAAGCGGTCGATGGCCTCCATGAGGCGGTCCTCGTGCGCGCGCGTGAGCTCGCCCGTCAGCAGGCGCACCCACGCCCGCTGGCCGTAGCGCTCCTCCCACGTGCGCACGGCGTCGGCGAGCAGGTGCAACTGCACGCCGCGCTGGGACTTCCCCGACCACACGTCGGGGAGGGAGTGGCCGAGCTCGGCGTGCCAGAGCAGCGGCGGCAGGTCGTCCAGCGCGACGACCATCCCGACGTGGTTGACCGGCGCGTTGGTCAGCGTCTGGATGGCGCGGTCGGCGAAGGAGCGCCCGCGGAAGAGCCACAGGTCGCCCGTGGCGGCCGTGCCCAGCGCGTCGTCGAGCGCGAGCGTGGTGTCCCCGGGCGGCATCTGCGCGCGTACCGTACGCGCCCATGCGGATCCCCTGGAAGCTCCTCGGGGTGGCGGGCCTGGCCGGCGTCGTCGCCACGGGCGCGGTCGTCCGCCGGCGCCGCCGAGTGCAGCACGAGCACACCCCGGACGAGCTGCGCGACAAGCTCCACGCGCGCCTGGCCGAGGTGCGCCGCGACTGACGCTCAGCGCGGCGAGCCTGCACGCGACCGCGCAACCTGGTGTTGTTCAGGCCATGGCCACCGCCGCACCCACCTCGCTCCCGCGTCGCGCGGTCCTCGCCGACGCCATCCCCGGCGCGCTCGCGCGCGACGCCGTCCTCGTCGTCGCCGCGGTCCTCGTCACCGCGCTCTTCGCCCAGATCGAGATCGCCGTGCCGGGCTCGCCGGTCCCCGTGACCGGCCAGACGCTCGCCGTGGGCCTCGTCGGCGCGACGCTCGGCCTGCGCCGCGGCACGGTCGCGCTCGTCCTCTACGCGCTCGCCGGCCTCGTCCTGCCCTTCTACTCCGGCGGCGAGCACGGCACCGGCGTCCTCTTCGGCGCCTCGGGCGGCTACATCCTCGGCTTCGTCCTGGCCGCGGCCTTCATCGGCTGGTGCGCCGAGCGCGGCGCCGACCGCTCGGTCGCCAAGGCCTTCGCCGCCTTCGTCGGCGGGCAGCTGCTCGTCTTCGTCCCGGGGCTCATCGTCCTGGCCGCCGTCACGGGCGAGTCGGCCGGCTGGGTCGTGCACAACGGCTTCACGATCTTCATCGTCGGCGGCCTGATCAAGGCCGCCATCGGCGCCGCGGTGCTCCCCTCCGCCTGGGGGATCGTCCGGCGCTTCGAGCGGTAGCGGGAGCGCTAGCCGCGCACGCCGCGCAGCACGAGCCGCGCGAGCTCCTCGTAGGCCTCGGCGTCGCTGAGGCCCGTCGCGCGGCCCACGTCGCCGGCCTGCACCCGCGCCATCGTCGCCGCCACCGTGTCGGCGACGAAGGCCGCGTGGACGGCGCGGAAGGTCCCGTCGGCCACGCCCGCGTCGATGAGCGAGCGCACCCGCTCCGCCGCCGCGGCGGTGTTGCGCGCGTAGGCCTGGCGGGCCATCGGGTGGGCCGCCACGTCGCCCATGAACTCAGGCGACGCGGGTCGCAGCGCGTCGGCCACGCCGCCGAGGTAGGCGAGCACGCGCGCGTCAGCGTCGGCCGCCGCCGCCGTGCGGGCCTCCACCTGCGCGGTGGCGCGCGCGAAGAAGCGCCGCACCGCGTTGCCCACGAGCTGCTCCTTGGACTCCCCGAGCGCGTAGAGCGTCGACTTGGAGCAGTGCAGCCGCACCGCGAGGTCGGCCAGGGTGAACTGCCGGAAGCCCTCGGCGAGGAAGAGCTCCACGAGCTGGTCGAGGAGCTCCTCCTGGCGCGACGAGGTGGCGACGGGCATCAGCGCGGGAGCCTACGTCAGGCCACGCGGCCCCCGAAGAAGACCTGCGTCTCCACGAGCCGGCCGTCGCGCACCGCGATGAGCTCGGCGTTGCGGTGCCGGGCGCCGTCGGCGAGCTCGTACTCGTAGAGCACGAGCGAGCCGCGCCCCGCCGTGGCCACGACCTCCAAGAGCTCGAAGTCGACGAAGCGGTCCGCCGTCGGGAAGCAGCGCTCCAGCCAGGCCGCGCGGTCGATGTGGTCGTCCTGCGGGCTGGTGAAGACGAAGTCCTCGGCCACGAGCGCCTCCGCCGCCGCGCGGTCCTGGGCGCGGTAGGCGGCGAAGGACGCCCGGACGACGTCGGCGTCAGCGGCCATCAGGACGCGCTCGCGGCCTCGCGCTCCGGCAGCGACGTCCCGAGCTGGTCGAGCAGGAACGCGGTCCCCTCCTCGCGGCTCTGGGGCGTGTCGAGCCCGTCGAGGTAGGCGCCGTGCTCGGTCACCACCAGGCGGGTGCCGTCGCCGTCGGGCTGCAGCTCGACGACCGCGAGCGACACGGAGATGCGCTTGCCGCCCATGTGCATGTCGTAGGAGTAGATGAGGCGCTCGTCCTGGACGACGTCGAAGTAGATCGCGTCGAAGCGCACCTCGCCGCCGCCGTCGGGCAGGGTCGTGCGCAGCGCCTCGCGGCCGCCCACGCGCGCGTCGAGCGTGTGCTCGGTCCCGCTCTCGCCCGGGCCCCCGAACCAGCGCTGCTTGGCCCCGAGGTCGGTCCAGGCGTGGAAGACCCGCGCCGGGGAGACGGGGTAGGTCCGCTCCAGGGTGAAGGTGGACTGGACGGTCGAACGGTCGGTCATGGGGTGCTCCCTCGGTCGGTGTCGGTGTCGGTGTCGGTGGTCTCGGGCTCGGCGAGCAGGTCGCCGAGGCGGTCCAGGCGGCGCTCCCACTCCAGGCGCCGGTCGTGCATCCACTGCTCGGCCGCCCGCAGCGCGACCGGCTCGATCCGGCAGGTGCGCACGCGCCCGACCTTCTCGGAGCGCACGAGGCCCGAGGCCTCGAGCACCTGCACGTGCTGGACCACCGCGGCCAACGACATCGGCAGCGGCGCGGCGAGCTCGCTCACCGTGGCCGGGCCGCGCGTGAGCCGGTCGACCATGCCGCGGCGGCCGGGATCGGCCAGGGCGCGGAAGACGAGGTCGAGCTGCGGACGTTGGTCAAGCACTCACTTGACCATAGGCGACGGACAGGAGTACTGCATGCCGTCCTGCGGTACTGTCCCCGGCATGGCCGCGGACCGTCTCCTCTCCACGCCCGAGGGCGAGCAGGTCGTCTCCCTCGCGCGCGAGCTCGCCCAGCAGGAGCTCGCCCCGCGCGCCGCGCAGGCCGAGGCCGACGCAGCCTTCCCCCGCGACGTCCTCGCCCAGCTCGGCGAGCTCGGCCTGCTCGGCATGCCCTACCCCGAGGCCCTCGGCGGCGGCGGCCTGAGCTACGAGGTCTACCTCCAGGCCCTCGAGGAGCTCGCCGGCGCGTGGGCGAGCGTCGCGGTCGGCGTGAGCGTCCACGTCATGAGCTGCTTCCCGCTCGTCCACCACGGCACCGAGGAGCAGCAGGAGCGCTTCCTCCCCGAGCTCCTCGGCGGCGCGACGCTCGGCGGCTACTGCCTCAGCGAGGCCCACGCCGGCTCGGACGCCGCGGCGATGCGCACGAGCGCCCACCGCGACGGCGAGGGGGATCCCTACCGCGTCACCGGCTCCAAGGCCTGGGTGACCCACGGCGGCGAGGCCGACTTCTACGCGCTCTTCGCGCGCACGGGCGAGGACCGCACCAAGGGCATCTCCTGCTTCCACGTCGACGCGTGCACGCCCGGGATCAGCGCGCAAGGGCCCGAGCACAAGATGGGCCTGACGGGCTCCACCACGGCCACCGTGGACTTCGACGACGCGCTCGTCGAGGACGGCCGCCGCATCGGCGCCGAGGGCCAGGGCCTGTCGATCGCGCTCCAGGCGCTGGACGCCGGGCGCCTGGGGATCGCCGCGATCGCGGTCGGCATCGCGCAGGCCGCGCTGGACCACAGCGTCCGCTACGCCAAGGAGCGCGAGAGCTTCGGGCAGCCGATCATCGAGCACCAGGGCCTCGGCTTCCTGCTCGCCGACATGGACGCCGCCGTGGCGAGCTCCCGGGCGATCGTCCTGGAGGCCGCCCGGCGCAAGGACCGCGGCCTGCCCTACTCCAAGCAGGCGTCGATCGCCAAGCTCGTGGCCACCGACAACGCCATGCGGGTGACCACCGACGCCGTCCAGGTCCTC
>CAXUES010000249.1:0-1152 GCA_964250185.1 uncultured Solirubrobacteraceae bacterium
GTTCGGCGCGCCGCAGACGATGGTCGAGGGCTCGGCCTCCCCCACGTCCACGGTGCAGACGCGCAGGCGGTCGGCGTCGGGGTGCTGCTCGGCGGTCAGGACGCGGCCGACGACGAAGTGGCCGGTCTCCCCGACGCCGTGGTGGAGGATCCGGTCGACCTCGGTGCCGGTCAGCGCGAGGCGCTCGGCGAGCTCCCGCGCGGGCAGGCCGGGGTCGACGTGGTCGGCGAGCCAGTCCAGGGGGAGGCGCATCAGCCGAACTGCTCCAGGAAGCGGACGTCGTCCTCGTAGAGGAGGCGCAGGTCGGGCACGCCGTGCTTGAGCATGGCGATCCGCTCGATGCCCATGCCGAAGGCGAAGCCCTGCCAGCGCTCGGGGTCGTAGTCCTGGGCCGAGATGCCGGCCAGGACGTTGGGATCGACCATCCCGGACCCCAGGATCTCCAGCCACCCCGTGCCCTTGCACAGGTTGCAGCGGGCGCCGGTGCGCGGCAGCGCGCCCGTGCCGCCGCACTGGAAGCAGGAGACGTCGACCTCGACCGACGGCTCGGTGAACGGGAAGAAGTGCGGGCGCAGGCGCACGTCGCGCTCGGGGCCGAAGATCGCCCGGGCGAAGGCCAGCAAGGTGCCCTTGAGGTCGGCGAGGGTGATGTCCTCGTCGATGGCCAGGCCCTCGACCTGGTGGAACTGCGGGGTGTGGGTCGCGTCGGAGTCGCGCCGGTAGACCCGCCCGGGCACGATGATCGCGATGGGCGGCGGCGTGGCCTCCATCGAGCGAACCTGCATCGGCGAGGTGTGCGTGCGCAGCACGTCGCCCGCGGCGGTGTAGAAGGTGTCCGTGCGTGAGCGCGCGGGGTGCGCCGGGGCGTGGTTGAGCTTGTCGAAGTTGTTGACGACGGTGTCGACCTCTGGCCCCTCCACGACCGCGAAGCCGAGCCCGAGGAAGACGTCCTCGATCTCGCGCCGGGTGGCGGTGAGCAGGTGCAGGCGCCCGACGGGCCGCACGGGCGCGCCCGGGAGCGTCAGGTCGATCGTCTCGGCGGCCAGGCGGGCGTCGAGCTCGGCGGCGGCGGCGTCGGCCGCGCGCTGCTCGATGCGCGCCTCCAGCGCCTGGCGGACCTGGTTGGCCGCCTTGCCGACCGCGCCACGCTCC
>CAXUES010000249.1:1162-5281 GCA_964250185.1 uncultured Solirubrobacteraceae bacterium
TGCCCGACGCCGCGCAGCAGGTTGGGCAGCTCGGCCTTGCGCCCGAGGAAGCGCACGCGCAGCTCCTCCAGGGCGGCGGAGTCCACCGCGCCGTCGACGGCCTCCTCGGCCTCGCGACGAAGCGCGTCGATGCGATCCAGCGTGCTCACTCGGCGTCCACCCTACGCGCGAGCTCGTAGAGGCCGATGCTCGCCGCCATGGCGGCGTTCAGCGACTCCGAGGCGATCGGGATGTGCGCGGTGCGCTCGCACGCGGCGAGCACCTCGCCGGGCAGGCCGGCGCGCTCGGCGCCCACGACGAGGGTCCCCTCGAGCGGGCCGCGCAGCACCTCGCCGGTGCGCGCGGCCAGGCCGATGCGCGGGCGCGGGCAGTCCTCCAGCCCGGCGCGGAGCACGGGCACCGCGAAGATCGCGCCCATCGACGCGCGCACGGCCTTGGGGCCGTAGGGATCGGCGCAGCCCGGCCCCAGGACGACGCTGCCCGCGCCGAAGGCCAGCGCGGAGCGCAGGATCGTCCCGACGTTGCCCGGATCGCCCACGCCGTGCAGGTAGACGGTGGTCGGGCCGAGCGGCGCGGGGGCCCAGCGCTGCTCGTAGACGGCGAGCACGCGCGTGCCCGAGCCGAGCTGCGAGACCGCCGCGAGGACCTCGGGCTCGACGTCGACGCCCGCCTCGAGGCGCAGCGTGGGCACCCAGCCCGCCGCCGCGGCCGCGTCGACGAGGTCCTCGCCCTCGGCCACGAAGCGCCCGTCGCGCTTGCGCTGCAGGCGGCGGACGACCTTGAGGGTCTCGTTGTGGGCGGAGGTGATCACGGTCGCGACGGCGTCAGGGCAAAAGAAAGGGCGCCGTCCTCGGTGAGGAAGCGGCGCCCGGGTGAAGCGATCTGACGGAGGGTGTGGCTACGCAGCAGCTGCGGTCGCCTGCTCCGTCGCCTCACGGGCGGCGGTGGCGAATCGCTCGAACGTCTGCGGGTCGCGCACGGCGATGTCCGCGAGGACCTTGCGGTCCAGCTCGATGCCGGCCAACTTCAGGCCGTGGATGAACTGGCCGTAGGAGAGGCCGTGCAGGCGCGCGGCGGCGTTGATGCGCGTGATCCACAGCTTGCGGAAGTCGCGCTTGCGGGTGCGCCGGTCGCGGTAGGCGTAGGAGTCGGCCTTGAGGACGGCCTCCTTCGCGCGCTTGTAGTTCGAGTTCGCCTGGCCACGGAAGCCCTTGGCGCGCTCGAGCGTCTCGCGACGCTTCTTCTTGGCGTTGACGGAACGCTTGACGCGGGTCACTTGGTCTTGGCCCCCAGCAGCTTCTTGACGGTCTTGGTGTCCGGCGCCGACAGGATCGCGGCGTTCCCCAAGCGGCGCTTGCGCTTGGCGTTCTTCTTCTCAAGGATGTGGCTCATGTTGGCGTGGCGCGCGCGCACCTTGCCACCTGCGGTCACCTTGAAGCGCTTCTTGGCGCCGGAATGGGTCTTCATCTTGGGCATGACGGACGAGCAGCGTAGCGCCTCGGCCGCGACCCCCTCCTGACGAGGCAGATCGCGGCCGGAGGCGGCCGACCGCTAGGAGGCGGTGCGGCCCGCGGGCTCGTCGGCCGGGCTCGCCTCGGCGGCCGGCTCGGCCTCCTCGGCGGCGACGACGGCGTCCACCTCGACCTCGGCGGGCGCCTCGTCGGCGTCCTCCGTGGGGGCGGCGTCGGTGCTGCTGTCGTCGGAGGCCTCGGCGGCGTCCGTGGTCAGCGCAGCGGCCTCGGCGGGCGTCGTGGCGCCGTCCTCGGCCGCGTCGCCGACCACCAGGCCGCCGTCCTCGTCGACCGGGGTCTCGTCCAGCGTGCCGGCCAGCAGCTCCTTGGAGGGGCCGAGCAGCATGGTCATGTTGCGGCCCTCCTGCAGCGGGCGCTGCTCGATCTGCGCGAGGTCGGAGAGCTCGGCGGCCAGGCGGTCGAGGAGCATCGTCCCGCGCTCGGGGTGGGTCACCTCACGACCACGGAACATGATCGTGACCTTGACCTTGTCCTTGTGGCGCAGGAAGCGCTCGACGTGCCCCTTCTTGGTGGCGTAGTCGTTCGCGGCGATCTTCGGGCGGAACTTGATCTCCCGCGTCGTGATCTGCTGCTGGTGCTTCTTGGCGTTCTTGACCTTCTGGGCCTGCTCGTACTTGTACTTCGAGTAGTCGAGCACGCGGCAGACGGGCGGACGGGCCTCGGCGGCCACCTCGACGAGGTCGAGGTCGCGGTCCTGGGCGTAGCGGAGCGCTTCGTCCGTGCGCATGACGCCGACCTGGGCGCCGGTCTCGTCGATGAGGCGGACCTCGGGCACCCGGATGCGTTCGTTGATCCGGGTGGAGTCCCGCTCGGGCGGGCGCCGGTCGAACCTGCGAGGAACCGGCACTAGCTGGGGAGTCGCTGCGGCATCAGAGCTGACGGCGCGACGGGTCGTGATGGAGAGTCAACGGGCCAGACGGTAGCAGGGCGGACCCTCCGTCTGCAGGGCATCGACCAGCCCCCGGACGTCGCCCTCGCGCGCCTCGACGACGGCGGCAGCGCGCAGGCACGTGCGGATGCGCCGGCGGCCGACGCCGCGGTCCACCCGGACGACGCCCCCGGCCGCGTCCAGCCAGACCAGGTCGAGCCCGAAGCGCATGCCGAGGGTGTGGACGGAGCGGCAGGGTCGCAGGAGCAGCGCGTGCCCCGCCGGCAGGTCGGGCAGCCCGGCGAGCCCACGTCCGCGCGCGCGGGCGCTCGCGGCGACGTGGAGCACCCAGCCGTGCCCGAGGTCGTGCGCGGGGAGCCCGGCCAGCCGCCGCCGCCAGGGCTCGTCGTCGGAGGCGGGAGGGCGGGACACGGACCCGCAGCTTCGCGCGGTCCGCGGTCGGCGTGGGCGACCGCGCCGCTCCCGTGCGCGGATCGGCGCACCTCCGACACCCGTCGTGTGTCCTGCGTGACACACGCCTCGAGCGGGCAGGAGGACCCGGCCCGCCCGACGCAGCCCACGGACAAGGACCCACGCATGCCCCATCGCGCCGGCTCGCCCTCGTCGCGCTCGCCGCCGGCGTGCTCGCCCTCGGCGCGCCCGCGGCCCAGGCCGACCCCTACGCCGTGGCGGCCTGCGCTCCCGGGGTCGACGGCCCCATCGCCTCCAAGCTGCTCGTGCGCTCCACGACGGGCCGCGCCTCGGGGCGCTTCCGCGCCCGCGACACCTGCGCGACCGGCGGGGCGACCGAGGCCACGCTGCGCGCGGGCAAGCCGCTGCGCGCCGGCGACGCGGGTCGCCTCACGCTCAACGCGGGCGAGGGGTCGACGATCTCGCGCATCGCCCTGGACCGCCAGGTCACCGCCTTCCGCACCCGCTACGAGTACCGCCTGGTCGCGCGCATCGGCCCGACCCGCCGCGGCCAGGTCGTCGAGCGCTGCAACGGCCCGGAGGACTGCGCGGCGCTCTCGCGGCGCTCGGGCGACCGCCAGCTCCCCGCGGGCACCACCGCCGTGTCGATCGAGCTGAGCTGCCGGCCGCCGCGCGGTCGCACGTGCGTGCGGGTCCCGGGCAACCGCGCCGCCCTGCAGCTCGTGGTGCGCTCGCTCACCGCGACGCTGTCGGACACCGTGCCGCCGGTCATCGACCGCCTCGAGGGCGACCTGCTCTCCCCGGTGGCCGGCCAGACCGGCCCGCGCAGCTTCGAGGTGCGCGCCTCCGACGCGGGCAGCGGCCTGCGGGAGGTCGCCGTGGTGGTCGACGGCGACGTCCGCCAGGCCACGCCCTACAGCCCCGCCCCCTGCGCCACCACGCCCGTCACGGCGATCGTCTGCCCCGGCGGCGGCACCCGGACCTTCACCTTCGACACGAGCCAGCTCGACACGGGCGGGCACCTCGTCGCCATCCGCCTGACCGACGCGGTGGGCAACGTCACCGACTCGCCGCTCAGCCCGATCACCACCCTCACGCCGACCCGCCCCGGCCCGTACAACGCGATCACCGCGTCGCTGGCGCTGACGGGCGAGACGACGCCGATCGCGAGCGTCATCCGCTTCGGCGATCCCGCGACGCTCGGCGGCACCGTCCTGGGCAACGACGGGCGTCCGTCCGCCGGCGTGGCCGTGACGATCACCGCCGTGCCCCGCGAGGCGGGGCTCG